>JBEKCX010000580.1:0-9797 GCA_050014655.1 Occallatibacter sp.
GGCGCACGGACCTGCCGGTGCGACGACAGCAACAAGCAGTCGGGACCGAATAGCGACAGCGCCGGTCTCCGATCTGCGGCTGGCGGAGCACCGCAATGGGGATGCAATTCGACGCCATCTTAGAGATCGAACAAACTCGTGGCGGTGGGGCGTTGGTGGCGGATAACCTTGGGCTGTCCGCGGGCACGTGCGAGAAGTTCGCTGGCGCTTTCGCGGAGCCGGCGGTTGCCCGCGACGCGGAGGCGCTCCAGCCGGGAACAGCCATCAACCTTGAGATTGGCGATGTCATTGCCGGAACAGTCCAGAGACTTGAGATACGCCATGCCCGAACAGTCCAGACGTTCCAACAGGTTTCGTTCGCATCGAAGATGCGCAAGGTGAGTCAACTCGCGTACGTCAATGCCGGTAAGCCCGCAACTGTCCACGTGAAGTCGGGTAATGTGGCCGCACGGCTCGTTGTTCCACGGCGCCCGGCACGACCAAAGGATCAGCCACGGCGCCGGCGGAAGGGTAATTGGTTCCCTACCCTTCATTCGGTAATACCAGTGGAAAATGCGAACAGGATTTTCGGGAGATTGGACAGCGATGCAGCCGGTGGTGCTGACGGCCATGAATTGCACGGGTTCTTCGCCGGTGAAAAACAGGTGTGCGTTTCCGTCCGTGCCGGCGGGCATATTCCTGGGAGAGAGGCCCATGCGCGAAGCATTTGGACAACCGATTGCGAAAGGCAAGCCGGAAAACGTCGGAGTCAGCGCGCCAACATTCCGCGCAAAGAATTCTCGCATGGCGCAGCGCAGACCCGTCGCGCGAGCGACGGTCGATTTTTTTTGAATAGAAAATCCGCCCCCCTATGAGGGGCGGATTGTTTTTTTTGGTCTGTCACTCGTCATGCCAAGGAGTGCATTTCTTCCAGTCTTCAACGGCGATTTCCATGAGGGCAAACCCAAACATGACAAAGCCGGTACACGTCAGGGTTGCGATCCCAAGAAGTAGGTCGTGCCCCTTTGGATTGTTCGGGATTTGCGACAGCAACATGAAGCAAACGAGCATAGATAACGAGAGTGTCAGGACAGACTTTGCCACGGACAGCCACGGATGCGCCTGACGGTTGTTAATGAAGTGCGTTTTCATGTGATTTGGTGGATTTGGTGTTTTCATTGTTGCAGTACGGGAGATTTGTTCCAAGCTGAATTAATGGTCAATCGTTGGCAGGCGGTGCGATAGTATCCGGCGTCCTGCTCGATGAGCAGGTAACGACGGTTACAATGCCGTGCGGCAACTCCTGTTGAGCCGGAACCCGCGAATGGGTCAAGCACAAGGTCATTCGGCTTGGTGAAGGCCCGAATCAGCGGCACGAGGCCGGAGACGGGTTTTTGCGTGGGGTGGAACCGATTGCCGGTGTAGACCCATTCCAGTACATCGCTGGGCGGCTCCTTCGGAAACGCGGGATTCCCTTTTGCGAGCAAATAAGCCTGCTCGTGTTTCATCCGGGTATGACGCATGCACGAGGCATACCGCTTCACCCAAACGAAATGCCCCACCGGTCGAAAGCCGCATTCCTTCCAGATGGACAGAACCCTGTCCACCCTGCCCCATCCGTAGAAGCTCAAGCAGTATCGGTCGGGCTTCAAAACGCGGTAGAGTTCGGAGAACGCGGGGAATATCCAGCGGGCGTTGTCGTCGTTGGGAACCTGCCGACCGCTGCGGTCTTTGTAGCGGACAAGGTAAGGCGGGTCTGTAAGCACCATGTCAGCACAGGCATCCGGCAGTTGCCGGAGCACCTGTTTGCAGTCGCCGTGAATGACCTTATCAATCCAAGAGCGAATGCTGGGTGCCGCAGCGTCGGCGGCGGCCGCCCTTGCCCCCGCTTCCGCGGGGGTGATGGTCGGCAAGCTCACGGCTGCGAGGGCTGGGGCGCTAGTCATCGCCAAACCCTCCCTCATCCAACGCTTGTTCTATTGCGCCCTCGGTCAGCGTGGCGATCAAACCCACAAGGGGCTTGAGTTCCGATTCGACGCGTGCCAAACGTGCGACCATATTCCAGCGGAAGTACCGTTCGGCACATTTGGCTGTTCGTTCGTCGTGTTGCTCCAATGCCTTTCCCAGCCAGGCCATCAGCAATGCGACGCGCCGAGAACGTTCACGGTAGAGATCGAGGGGCTTACTCATTGTCCTTCCCTCCTTCGTTCAAGGCTTCGCTGATTTCTGTGTCCATCATGCGGGACAGAGAACACACCGGGCCTTTGAGTTCTTCCTCAATATGCCCCAGTTCTGCGGTCATGCGCAGGAGTTCGCGGGGGGTTTTAGACTGCATCGCTCTGGCTTCGTGTGCGTCAATCTCGCTTTCCAGCCACGCCATCAGCAACGCAACGCGCCGCGAGCGTTCAAGGTAGGCGTCAAGAGGTTTACTCATGGCGGCCTCCTTCCTTCAACTGCTCGACCGACTCAACCGACAATTCCCCATAAACGGGGTCAAACTCGGCGACATCTTCCGAGGACATCTCATCTGCCTTCCGTTTGGCTTCGGCAAGGGTTTTGGCCTCGATGATTTCAGTGGCAACGCTGCGCTGCATATAGAAGAATCTCACCTCGTAGAGCTTCATCGCGTTGGCGTTCTTCTTCCTCTGGCTCTTACTCATGGCGGCCTCCTTCCTTCACCTGCTTAGCCCCGAAGGCGTCAAACTCGCATTCGGCCAACTTCCACTTCGACTCCTGCTGAAGTGTGGCGTGTCTTACAGCATTCCACCTTGCGTCGGTTTCGGAATCTCCCCACACTCGAACCTTCATGTGGTGGCGGTTGGTGCGGTAAACGGTGACTTTGTAAAGTCGCCGTGTGTTGTTGTCAGTGCTCAACTGCTCGGGATGGCTCGGAGCCCTGAACGCGTTACTGTTTTTTGTGTCTGTTTTCATGTTGTTTTTTTGCAGCGATGGCTGCTCGGTTTGGTCTGTCGCCCTTCACGAAATAGGCCCGCAAATCAGGGCGGCCCGTGGGAGTAGTCTCCAGAGGGCACCGCGAGCGCCCCCTGATTGGCTCCCCGCGGGCCAGTGAGGGCGACAGAACACAACCGGAGGCCGAAGCGGAAAAGCGAATGAACAACAGCACAAAAACGGAGCGGGAGGCGCCGCCTCCGGCTTCCGGGACGATTTCCGCGCAGCGGACGCGGCGCCTACGAAAATGAAAGCGCTAGCGGATGTCGCCGCGCAAAAGTTCCTGCCTCCCCTTCCCGTTCAAGCAACAAAGAAGCCGGATCAGGAAAACCCTGACCCGGCTTCGGCGATCATTGATCTTGAACGCACCGCCTCATGCGGCGGATGCCGTCTTTCGATCCTTCTGCGATTCCTCCCGCAGATTTGACGGCAACCAGGCGTTCAGCTTGGCGGCAAGCTTGGCATCCTCCAACTTGCCTTCGGCGGCGTCGGCGAAGAGCTTTGCCAGTTCGGCGACAAGCTCGCTCTTCTTCTTCGCCTCGGCGGGCGTTACAAAGACCGGCCCCCGCAACTGGCCGATCAGGTGGGCCAGTTGAATCTTCTGGTATCCCGACAGCCACCGCTCATCGGGACGCCAGTAGCGGCGGATGTCCACGCCCAATTCCTTCGCCAGACGCGAGACCAATTCCGTCCGGCGTTGCAGGTGGGCAGTGATGCACTCGACGGTCAGCAAGTCGATGAGCGATTCGAGCCGCTCATCGGACAGCTTTCTCATCGCGTCATACGCGGCATGATCCTCGACATAACGCTGGTCATGCAGCGGGTCCAATTGAGTCCGACGCTGGCGAAGCGACTCCAACGCCGCAGAAACAAACCCTTCCTCGTGATCGGCGTGAAGGGTCGTGCCGTTGGGCTCATGCCGGACGGACAAGGCTTCACTCCGCACCTTATCGTGAAGGATCATCGCCAGGACGCACTTGCGGGCGTTGTCGTCCTTGAGCAAGGCTTCCCGCACCGCAAGGGCCTGATGGGTGAAGGTGGTGGCAAGCTGACCGTCCCTCAAGTCGTCCGATGTGGGCGGCTTGGGGGCTTCGGTCTTGCCGCCATCGGCCTGTCCGTTGCCATTGCCGGATGCGTTCTTACGCGGACGCGGAATGCGGTACTCCCGCCGGACCCGTCCATCCGGGTCCAGCATCAGGAACACCGTGCCGACGGCCTTGGTCGCCTCGGCATAGTGCACCTTGGCTTCCTTGGTTGCGGCCTGTTCCTCCTCGTCCAACGCTTCCAGCTTCACCTGAACCGCCTCGCATCCTTCCCGATCCGAGTCGTCCAGTTCTTCGAGCTTGGCTTCCAGCTTGCCGCGTTTGTCGGCCAGCTTCTTGAGCTTGGCCGTGGTCGCTTCGTCGTATTCCTGGGGTGCCGACACCATAGCGTAGAGCCGATCCTGCACGTCGGCCTGCGGTCCGACGACCACTTCCCCCCACCCTTCCTCAGTCAATGCCTGCCGCTGTGCCAGCAACGCCTCGGCCTGGGCCTCCATGAACGCCTTGCGTTCCACCAGCACACGCTCGGCAAACAGGTCCCGACTGACCGAACCTTCCGGGAGTTTGGATAGATCGAAGGTCGCGTCAGCGGCGTCGATCCACGCATGGGCGATCACATTGCGGACATGCTGAGCATTCTGCGGTTTGCCGCCCACCTCCTTCCAGACTTCCAGTTGCCGGTCCGGGGGAACGGACGCGAAGGCCTCGGCAGTGCCGGTGTCGATCCCACCCTGGCGATACGCCACCTTCACCGGATCGGCCAGCGTGGCCAGCTTCATTCGCTGGCGGACGTAGGGCTGGCCGACGCCAAACTCGGCGGCGATGGATTCAACGCCCTTGGTCTCCTCGCGAGCCAGTTTGGCGAAGGCTTCCGCCTCGTCCAGCGGGTGCATCGGCTCGCGTACAAAATTCTCCGCCAGCGACAAGGCATCGGCGGTGTCATCGTCCACGGAACGCAAGATGCACGGCACCTTGGGCGGTCGGGCTGCCTCCTTGTAGACCTCCCGCAATGCCGCCAAGCGGCGGTTGCCGGCGATCACTTTGAAACCGCCGCCATTGCCGTCATCGGCCCGGACCACCAGCGGAGCCAATAAGCCATACGCCCGGATGGAGGCCACCATGCGGCGGTGGGCCTCCCGCTCCGGCTTGACCCGCCGGGGATTCCGCTTGCTCGGAATCAGCTTGGACAACGACACGGAAATCTGAACATCAGACGATTTGGATAAATTGCGATACATAAGTCACCTCTTTCGATTCCTTTGTTTGAAAAGTTGATTGTGAGGGCACGCTCAGCCCACCACGGTTAGATGGGAATATCAGCCGTCGCGGTTCCAGCGGGTGCCAACGCGGGTTGATCCCCACGCTTGCTCTTGCCGCTGGTGCGGCGTTTGCCGGTTCCATTGCGTTCGGCGGGCCGCTCGCTGCCGGGTTTGCGGTCCACGAACCGGAACTGCTCGACCACCACGCGATGCTTGCTGCGGTGCTGGCCGTCCTGCTGGTCCCACTGCTCCAGCCGCAAGCGGCCTTCGATGTGGACGGGGCGTCCCTTGGTGAGGCTCTCGCCGATGGTCTGGCCTGTCTTGCCGAACGCAACACAGTCAATAAACAGCACTTCCTCCCGATCCGCACCGCCGGGGTCCTTCCACCGGCGATTGACCGCCAGTGCAAAGTCGCACACCTGGGTATCGGAATTGGGCAACGTCCTCAGTTGCGGGTCACTTGTCAGGTGTCCCATGAGGATCACACGGTTATAGCTGGCCATGATAAAGCTCCTTTCGAGTTAACTGGCCACTGTTTGTCCGGGAAGGCTTAGGCCCCAAAGCCCAAGCAATTTTTTTACCTCCCGGCCTTCGGTCAGAAGGCAGGACGGGAGGTAAAAAACGAAAGCTCCTTTAGTTGCTGGCGACGGGAACGCGAGCGGAGTGGACAAACGCCATGCCACGCGCAGGCCCGCACCTGTGTACTCACCGGGAGGAGGCGAGCATGGCAAGCGCAGCGGTGGCGTTTGGTAGCGCAGAGAACTGGGGCCCCGGCGCCTTCCTTTTTGTTTCCGACAGCGCAGATCAACGGATTTGAAGTAAGGTGGGCGTTAAAGAATCATGGCCGCGGTCCATTGGAACCCTGAAGACAATCCCTCCACGCCCGTCATTCCATATTGTAATACCCGATACCTTGAAACTGGATGGTTGCGGTATCGGTTCCGTCTCCGTTGGGGGTATAGGTAACATTATACCATTGCACACCGTCCGCTATATAAGCATCGCCCTGAGAATCGTACACCGGAGAACCGTTCAAGTAAGAAATGATAGGATTGTTCGGGTCCTTTGTGCTGATCCAAGCGTAATTATATCCTGCCGGTCCATAAACCAAGTTATCGGGAGAAACATGGGGGTCCTGTGCTGTGTACGGCAAAGAGGAGGAGTCCCCCGAGTTCATGGTCGTAAATTGCTGTGTCGCATTGTCAAAAGCCACTAATATACCATTTTGCAAAGTCACCACCGAACCTGAAGGAATAGTAGCGGGGGTAACTCCGGGTGGCAGCGGCACATTCGCGCGTATCCCCGACGAGGCCGGAGTGTCCTGCACCAAAGTCGAGGGATCGCCGTTTTCCTCCACCGGCGGATAGGTGCTTCCCCCGACGCTCGAAAGGACCGTTAGCAAATCGGAGGTCAACACGTTACTGCCGACCGTTCCCCCCGACCCTACCCAGTTCGCGTACACGTGGTTAAGTTCGCTGGCCATCTGTTGGGCGACAGTATCTTTCGCCGCCTGCTGAACATTCATAAACTTCGGTACAATCAGCGCGGCGACCAGCGCTATGATTGCGAGCGCAACCAGTAGCTCGTTAAGGGAAAAACCGTCACTACTTGAAAGATTATTGGTTGTCATTTGACCTCCTTCGTCTTTTCTTTGCCGTTCAGCTCGGAACCATACGGGCTTGCGCCGACTGATTTCGAGTGGAGAAGTTTGCGGTCGAAATGAGAGGCAAAGAGAGCCGCCAAAAGCAATCCCATTGAAATCAGTATGAACAGATCCTGAACCGTCAGGCTGAGGGCGTTTAGGTATAGATGGGCGTTCGGAACCATAATTGATCCTTCTTGGGGTAACTTTAACACATGATAAGAGGGGGGCGTTTGGGTGTCAGGGGCTTTTACAGACATTTACGGTTTATTTACGAAATACTTTTAGGATCATTCTTGTCTTGCGCCTGTGGACGAGTCTTTGGATGCTCGCGTCCATGACAGGCGCGATCAAATCTCGGACGACCGAAGGCGAGAAGGTTGATATTAAGTGAACTCCCCTCCATCCGAATGGCCGTTGGGCGGATTGCCGGCGCATGAATTTATTGTTGCGCCCATTTCTGCGGCCGTTTTACGCTCCGGCGTATGACGCAGCAGTTGCCCTTTGGCTGGCCGTCGGCGCCGAAGATTCCTGTTCCAACCCTATCTCCGCGGGAATCGGAAGTTCCGAGCACGTTCCTGCCGGGGGTTGAGGGGCCGGTTATCCGGCCCCCTGCGTCTGGAATTTTCAGGCGATCCCTGCGCGAAAATGTTGAGCGCTACTTGCGGGAGCGGAAGATTCCGTATGTCAATGTCGATGAAGGCAAAAGGGCGCTTTTCGCCAGCAGCAAGTTGGGATCGTTTCATTTCCTGGCCTACGCCAAAAACGGCCCCAACTGGTTGGTGTGGGCGGCGCATGTGCGGGCGAAGGCTCGGGAAGATATGGAGCAGTGGGAAAAAGTGTTTGGTGAAGGATTCCTGGCGGTGGTGGCCAAGGAAAAGGCCGATGGATCGCTCAAGTTTGAGACGCTTGCGGGTGAGAAGGTGGAAATTGCGTAGGCAACTTTTGGCTGATGGTTCCGCTTGCTACGGCCCCGTCACACTTGGCGTATAGCCGGGATTCTGCGTGAGATATGAAAAAGTCCTCGGCCTATGCCCCGTGATGTTGATATTGCCGAGGTTGTTGCTGAAGCAAGCGAGGATATCTAGTATTTGATAATCACGCAGCCGTCGTTTCCGGCCACGCCAAGCCCCGTGCTTATTGCGGAACCGTCTCCGCCGTGTCCAATAGTGCCATTTCCTGTTGTCCCATCTTCCCCCCCCCAGTCAGTATTGCTATAGGTATCGACGCCGCCCCGTCCGCCACCAGCGTAGTAGCCATCGTAAGCACCCGTGTATCCATTGGTGGCGGCGAATGTGATATGCGCGCCAGCACCGCCATTGCCAATCTGCACTGTGGTACCGCCAAAGGGCTGGGTGCAGTCACCCCCCACCCCGTCGCCGCCCGAACCGCCGCCGTTGTCGCTGCCGCCGCCGCCGCCATAGAACGTATATCCCCACGGGTCTTGTATTCCCGAACCCCCGTTATTTCCCTGGGCTAAATATCCGCCGGCGCCGCCGCTCGAATCGCCGCCGCCGCCGCTCCCGCCCCAGCCTGCGCCAGCCGTATCACCAGAACCATCGTTGAGCGCGTATGCGCCAGCACCGCCACCATAAGCCCTGGCATAGGTGCCGAATTTACTATTTCCGCCACCGGTGGGAACGGCGCCTCCTGTTCCGCCCGCGCCAACAGTTATCGAAATGATAGCGCCTGACGTTACGGTATAGGTGCTATGAATCAAGCCGCCGGCCCCGCCGCCGCCGCCGCCACCATTGCTATTCTGCTGCGACCAGTCGCCACCACCACCACCACCGCCGCCGACTGTCAGCACCTCAACGGAAGTGATGCCTGTGGGAACCGTCCAACTGTAAGTGCCATTCGTCGTATACGCTTGCACGCCGTGGGAGCCGCCGCTTCCGCCTGTTCCAGCACCGCTACCATTCCCCGCCTCATCACCACTGGCGTAATCCGCATTTTTGTATGTATTGAATCTTGTAAAATGATACTGCGCTCCCATTCCCGTCGCCGCGATCGATCTCCCGAGGTAAGTCACGCCGCTTTGCATGACCAGATGCCCCATCCCCCCCCACGTAATCGCGTGCTGCATTCTCGAAATCACCCCGTCGATTTGGCAACCGTAAGTCAGTCCGCCCGTTCCCCCGCCCTGCGTCTTGTAGCGCGTCAGCGCGTCATTCAAAACCGTCAGCGTCTGTTGGTCAGCATTCGTATGCGCGTAAGTAATGTACTGCTGAACATAGAAAATCGCCACCGTCGTCAGCGCGGCCACGATCGCTATCACCACCAGAATTTCCAGCATGGTGAAACCGCGATGGTGTGCGCGGAAATCGCTGCCGCTGTTGTCCGTAGGCCCCATCATTGAAATTTCTAAAACGGGCTGGGTATCTGACGCGAGCCAAAACATTGGCCGACTATCGGCTCAAACGCTCATCGGACCCTGGACCGTCGGCGCGACCTGCTCCGCGTCGGATGCTTCCGGTTTCACGCCGAGAATCCAGTCGGCGGAGCGCTGGCCCTGGCCGGCGGCGGCGATGACGAGCTTCTTGTCTTTCTTGAGCACGCCGAGCCATCCGCTGATGTATGCCACCGAATTCTGCACGACGGCGGGGTAAATGCCGGCGTGTCCGCAGAGGAAGGCTGCGGACATTTCGGCGATCAGTTCTTCTTTGCCGTAGTCGGGCGAACCGAAAGGCCGGGTATCGGTGTCGAGGCCGCGGTTCAGGCGTGTGCTGTGACCTGTCGAATGGGATTCCTCATGAAAAATAGTTCCGTAAAATTCCTCGTTGCTCGTGAACCGCGTCGCGTCGGGTATATGCACCGTGTCGGTCGAGGGTCGGTAAAATGCCTGGCTGCCGCCGTACTCGATAGTCGGGCCGTCCTTATAGCGCTTGACGATGGCGTCGGCGGCTTCAATTGGGTTGAACGGCG
>JBEKCX010000581.1:0-7240 GCA_050014655.1 Occallatibacter sp.
GGCGCACGGACCTGCCGGTGCGACGACAGCAACAAGCAGTCGGGACCGAATAGCGACAGCGCCGGTCTCCGATCTGCGGCTGGCGGAGCACCGCAATGGGGATGCAATTCGACGCCATCTTAAAGATCGAACAAACTCGTGGCGGTGGGGCGTTGGTGGCGGATAAACTTGGGCTGTCCGCGGGCACGGGCGAGTAGTTCGCTGGCGCTTTCGCGGAGCCGGCGGTTGCCGGCGACGCGGAGACGCTCCAGCCGGAAGCAACCATCCACGTTGAGAGAACTGAGGTCGTTGCCGGAACAGTCCAGAGACTTGAGATACGCCATGCCTGAGCAGTCCAGACACTCCAACAAGTTCCGCTCGCATCGAAGATGCGCGAGGTGAGTCAACTCGCGTGCGTCAATGCCGGTAAGTCCGCTACTGTCCACGTGCAGGCGGGTGATGTGGCCGCACGGCTCGTTGTTCCACGGCGCCCGACACGACCAGAGGATCAGCCACGGCGCCGGCGGAAGGGTAATTGGTTCCCTACCCTTCATTCGGTAATACCAGTGGAAGATGCGAACGGGATTGTCCGGGGACTGGACAGCGATGCAGCCGGTTGTGCTGACGGCCATGAGTTGAAACGATTCGGCGCCTGCGAGAAACAGGTGAGCTTGGCCGTCAGTACCGGCGGGCATATTCCTGGGAGAGAGGCCCATGTGGCGAGCTTTTGGACAAGCGACTGCGAAAGGCAAGCCGGAAAACATGACGGGCAGCGCGCCAATATTCCGCGCAAAGGATTCCCGAATGGCGCAGCGCAGACCCGTCGCGCGAGCGACGGTCGATTTTTTTGAATAGAAAATCCGCCCCCCGTATGAGGGGCGGATTGTTTTTTGGTTCGTCACTCGTCATGCCAAGGAGTGCATTTCTTCCAGTCTTCAACGGCGATTTCCATGAGGGCAAACCCAAACATGACAAAGCCGGTACACGTCATGGTTGCGATCCCAAGAAGTAGGTCGTGCCCCTTTGGATTGTTCGGGATTTGCGACAGCAACAGGAAGCAAACGAGCATAGATAACGAGAGTGTCAGGACAACTTTTGCCGCGGACAGCCACGGATGCGGCTGACGGTTCTTAATGAAGTGCGTTTTCATGTGATTTGGTGGATTTGGTGTTTTCATTGTTGCAGTACGGGAGATTTGTTCCAAGCCGAATTAATGGTCAATCGTTGGCAGGCGGCGCGATGGTAGCCGGCGTCCTGCTCAATGAGCAGATAACGACGGTTACAATGCCGTGCGGCAACTCCTGTTGAGCCGGAACCCGCGAAGGGGTCAAGCACAAGGTCATTCGGCTTGGTGAAGGCCCGAATCAAGGGCACAAGGCCGGAGATGGGTTTTTGCGTCGGGTGCAACCGATTGCCGGTGTAGACCCATTCCAGTACATCGCTCGGCGGCTCCTTCGGAAACGCGGGATTTCCCTTGGCGAGCAAATAAGCCTGCTCGTGTTTCATCCGAGTGTGCCGCATGCACGAGGCATACCGCTTCACCCAGACGAAATGTCTCACCGGTCGAAAACCGCATTCCTTCCAGATGGACAGAACCTTATCCACCCTGCCCCATCCGTAGAAGCTCAAGCAGTATCGGTCGGGCTTCAAAACGCGGTAGAGTTCAGAGAAGGCGGGGAATATCCAGCGGGCATTGTCATCGTTGGGAACCTGCCGCCCGCTGCGGTCTTTGTAGCGGACGAGATACGGCGGGTCCGTCAGCACCATGTCAGCGCAGGCGTCCGGCAGTTGCCGGAGCACCTGTTTGCAATCGCCGTGAATGACCGTATCGACCGGAAGCGATTTTGGCTGGGCTTCCGCCCATGCCGCCCGAACCCCCGCTTCCGCGGAGGTGGTACTCGGCGTGGTTGCGGCTGCGAGTGCTGGGGCGTTAGTCATTGCCTTTCCCTTCCTTTCTCTCCCATTCGTCCAGAGCATCGACGATGTCTGTGCCGAAGGTCGCGCAGGACTTGGCAACGAGTTCGATGAGGCCGTCTTCGACTTCGCAGAAGTACCGGACCATGAGCCGGAGGTGTTCCGCGTCGGTGTAATTGAGGACATACCGCTGATGGAAGCTGAGTGAGTTCGTCAGCCATTTCATCAACCGATTGCAACGCCGGGTATGGAGTATGACCGCCGTGCGGCAGGTGTTCAAAGGAGCCTTTTTCATTTGGCCCTCCCCTCTTCGTCGTCGATGAGCGCTTCTTTGATTTGCTCCTCCGTGATGCCGGACAGAAAACTCAACGGTGCAATGAGTTGTTCCTCGATATGCTCCAGGTCTCCGACCAGCGGCCAGAGCTTCTCGGCGTTTTCTGGTTTCGTTGCCTTGGCTTCGTGCCGGTCAATCTCGCATTCGAGCCAGGCCATCAGCGACGCAACGCGGCGCGAGCGTTCGCGGTAGGTATCGAGGGGCTTATTCATCCTCCACCCCTTCCCCTGCCTCTTGGACTTCTTCCACCGAAACATCGTCGTAGAGGAAATTCCAGTCTTCGACGTCGTCAGCGTGGATTTCGTCGGCCAACTTTTGTGCTTCGGCCAGCGAGTCGGCGTGGAGGGGCACGACGGCACGGCTGTATTGTGTGAAGCGGAGAACGGCTTCGTACTTCGCGGGGCCTTTCGGGTCGATGTCCTTAGTCATGGCTCTTGCCCTCCTTGCAGAGTTCGACCGACACAACCGACAATTCCCCGTCCACGGGGTTGAAATCGTCGATGTCGCAAGACTCCGTGTTAGCGGCCTTCTCTTCGGCCTCATCGAGGTTTTTAGCCTCGATGATTACGGTGGCGACGCTGTGCTGGGTAAAGAAGAACCTCGCCTCGTAACGCTTCATCGCGTTGGCGTTTTTCTTCCTCTGGCTCTTACTCATGGCGGCCTCCTTTCTTTACCTGCTCAACGTGGCAAGCGTGGAGTTCGCGGTCGACAAGTTCCCATTTCGTATGCCTCCGACGTTTGGCCAGTTTTTCAGCGATGTACTCTGCCTCCGCTTCCGATTTCGCCTCCACTCGAACCGTCAAGTGGCGGTGTTCGGCGCGGTGAACGGTGACTTCGTAAAGTCGCCGTGGGTTGGTGTCAGTGCTCAACTGCTCGGGATGGCTCGGAGCCCTGAACGCGTTATTGTTTTTTGTGTCTGTTTTCATGTTGTTTTTTCTGCAGCGGAGTGCTGCTCGGTTTGGTCTGTCGCCCTTCACGAAATAGGCCCGCGAATCAGGGCGGCCCGTGGGAGTAGTCTCCAGAGGGCACCGCGAGCGCCCCCTGATTGGTTCCCGGCGGGCCAGTGAGGGCGACAGAACACAACCGGAGGCCGAAGCGGAAAAGCGAATGAACAACAGCACAAAAACGGAGCGGGAGGCGCCGCCTCCGGCTTCCGACACTATTTCCGCGCAGCGGACGCGGCGCTTACGAAAATGAAGGCGCCAGCGGATGTCGCCGCGCAAAAGTTCCTGCCTCCCCTTCCCGTTCAAGCAACAAAGAAGCCGGATCAGGAAAACCCTGACCCGGCTTCGGCGATCATTGATCTTACACACACCGCCTCATGCGGCGGATGCCTTCTTGGCATCCTTCTGTGATTCCTCCCGCAGATTCGACGGCAACCAGGCATTCAACTTGGCGGCAAGCTTGGCATCCTCCAACTTGCCCTCGGCGGCGTCGGCAAACTGCTTGGCCAGTTCGGCGACAAGCTCGCTCTTCTTCTTTCCCTCGGCGGGCGCCACATAAACCGGCCCCCGCAACTGGCCGATCAGGTGGGCCAGTTGAATCTTCTGGTATCCCGACAGCCACCGCTCATCGGGACGCCAGTAGCGGCGGACTTCCACGCCCAATTCCGTCGCCAGACGCCAGACCAATTCCGTCCGGCGTTGCAGGTGGGCGGTGACGCACTCGACCGTCAGCAAGTCGATGAGCGATTCGAGCCGCTCATCGGACAGCTTTCTCATCGCGTCATACGCGGCATGATCCTCGACATAACGCTGGTCGTGCAGCGGGTCCAGTTGCGTCCGACGCTGGCGAAGCGCTTCCAACGCCGCTGACGCAAATCCTTCCTCATGGTCGGCGTGAAGCGTCGTGCCGTTGGCCTCGTGCTGGACGGACAAGGCTTCACTCCGCACCTTATCGTGAAGAATCATCGCCAAGATGCACTTGCGGGCGTTGTCGTCCTTGAGCAAGGCTTCCCGCACCGCAAGGGCCTGATGGGTGAAGGTGGTGGCAAGCTGACCGTCCCTCAAGTCGTCCGATGTCGGCGGCTTGGGGGTTTCGGTCTTGCCGTCCCCGGCCTGTCCGTTGCCATTGCCGGATGCACTGCGACGCGGACGCGGAATGCGGTATTCCCGCCGGACCCGCCCGTCCGGGTCCAGCATCAGGAACACCGTGCCGACGGCCTTGGTCGCCTCGGCATAATGCACCTTGGCTTCCTTGGTTACGGCCTGTTCCTCGTCGTCCAGCCCTTCCAGCTTCAGTTGGACGGCCTCGATGGCTTCCCGATCCGAGTCGTCCAGTTCCTGTAGCTTGGCCTCCAGCTTGCCGCGTTTGTCGGCCAGCTTCTTGAGCTTGGCCGTGGTCGCCTCGTCGTATTCCTCCGGTGCCGATGCCATGGAGTAGAGCCGGTCCTGCACGTCGGCCTGCGGTCCGACGACCACTTCGCCCCACCCATCCTCAGTCAACGCCTGCCGCTGCATGAGCAACGCCTCGGCCTGGGCCTCCATGAACGCCTTGCGTTCCACCAGCACACGCTCGGCGAACAAATCCCGACTGACCGAACCTTCCGGAAGTTTGGATAGATCGAACGTTGCGTCGGCGGCGTCGATCCACGCATGGGCAATCACGTTGCGGACGTGCTGAGCGGACAGGGCTGTGCCCTCCGCGGCACGTCGCCGGTTGCCGCCCACCTCCTTCCAGACTTCCAGTTGCCGGTCGGGCGGAACGGATGCAAACGCTTCGGCGGTGGCGGTGTCGATCCCGCCCTGGCGATACGCCGCTTTTACCGGATCGGCCAGCGTCGCCAGCTTCATCCTCTGGCGGACGTAGGGCTGGCCGACGCCAAACTCGGCGGCGATGGATTCAACGCCCTTGGCCTCCTCGCGGGCCAGCTTGGCGAAGGCTTCCGCCTCGTCCAGCGGGTGCATCGGCTCGCGGACAAAATTCTCCGCCAGCGACAAGGCATCGGCGGTGTCATCGTCCACGGATCGCAAGATGCACGGCACCTTGGGAGGTCGGGCGGCGTCCTTGTAGACGTCCCGCAATGCCGCCAAGCGGCGGTTGCCGGCGATCACTTTGAAACCGCCGCCATTGCCGTCATCGGCCCGCACCACCAGTGGAGCCAATAAGCCATAGGCCCGGATGGAGGCCACCATGCGGCGGTGGGCCTCCCGCTCCGGCTTCACTCGCCGGGGATTCCGCTTGCTGGCAATCAGTTTGGACAGGGACACGGAAATCTGAACGTCAGACGATTTGGATAGATTACGATTCATAAGTCACCTCTTTCGATTCCTTGGGTTGAAAAGTTGATTGTGATAGTCCACTCGGCCCACCACGGTTAAATGGGAATATCAGCCGTCGCCGACGCGGCGGGCGTCAACGCGGGTTGGGCTGCACGGCTGCTCTTGCCGCTGGTGCGGCGTTTGCCGGTTCCAGTGCGTTCCGCTGGCTTTTCGCTGCCGGGCTTGCGGTCCACGAACCGGAACTGCTCGACCACCACGCGATGCTTGCTGCGGTGCTGGCCGTCCTCCTGGTCCCACTGCTCCAGCCGCAAGCGGCCTTCGATGTGAATGGGGCGTCCCTTGGTGAGGTTCTCCCCGATGGTCTGGCCCACCTTGCCGAAAGCAACGCAGTCGATAAACAGCACTTCCTCCCGGTCCGAACCGGCGGGGTCCTTCCACCGGCGGTTGACCGCCAGTGCGAAGTCGCACACCTGGGTGTCGGAATTGGGCAACGTCCTCAGTTGGGGGTCACCGGTCAGGTGTCCCATGAGGATCACACGGTTGTAGCTGGCCATGGTAAAGCTCCTTTCGAGTTAGCTGGCTACTGTTTGTCCGGGAAGGCTTAGGCCCCAAAGCCCAAGCAATTTTTTTACCTCCCGGCCTTCGGTAAGAAGGCAGACCGGGAGGTAAAAAACGAAAGCTCCTCATTGCTGGCGACGGGAACGCGAACGGAGCGGACGAACGCCATGCCACGCGCAGGCCCGCACCTGTGTACCCATCGGGAGGAGGCGAGCATGGCAAGCGCAGCGGTGGCGTTTGGTAGCGCAGAGAGCTGGGGCCCCGGCGCCATCGCTATTCCTTCCGACAACTCAACTCAACGGATTCGGAACGCTGCTGGGTGATTCACCAAAATTGATGCGCGGGTCGAATTTGCATCTATTGAAGAAATGGTCGTACTAGCAAGATTTATCGCGACTTTTTTTAGGGGACGACTGTCGCAAAACCAACCTCCCCTGAACTCGCTGGGATGAGTTTGTAACCGCAAAAAATGGTCAGCAATCTGAAGGTCTCTTTGAACGGCAACTGACTTGCGCCAACCAACGATTCAAAACAAACGGGGCTTTCCGCGGGACGCCATTTACCACCGATAGTTCGATCGAAAAACCACTTGTGCTCGCTGTCGTCTGTTTTACACTGCGGGTCAATTTCCGCCTTCTTCGCGAGAAGAAACAGATGCGGATTTTCTGAGGACAAGGCAATGGCGGATTCCACCAATAGACGAACGATCTCCAGCGGGTGGCTTCGCAGCCAACCGGTATTTCGACGTGTCGTTCAAGGCAACCATTTCTCGATGCCTTGGTATCGGATTCTTACTACTGAGTGACCGTTGAAGTTTTCGCTAGCCATGAGGAGGAGACATGTTCCTGCTTCGTATCCGGGGGAAGATCATTTTGTGCGGGTTGCTGATATTTAGCACGTGCGGCGCCTGTCGAGGGCAACTCTCTTCTTCTTCTGGAGAAATGACCAATTTCCAGGAATTACTTGGAGGTGTCCAGGACAACCCTGGTGTACAAGACGTGACACCATCCGCTAGCTACTCAAAGTCGTTGAATTATACCGATGATTTTGATAACCTCACCGAAAGCTGTAGCATATACGATAGTGCTGCAGTGGCATCTACAGATGCATCCCTAAGAGACAGTTTCAAAACTATATTTCACAGCTTCGTAGTCGGGTAACGATGAGAGAACAGGCGGCCAGTTCATGCAGGGCTTGAAAGTGTTCACCGAAGCGTTCGTAACACATTCTCAAT
>JBEKCX010000582.1:0-7128 GCA_050014655.1 Occallatibacter sp.
GGAACCTATTCGGTCACCACCTCCTATAGCGGAGACGCTAATAACAATTCGGCGAGTGCAGGGACAACGGTGACCGTTACCCAGGCACCGCAATCAATCACGTTTACGCCCCCGGCGACGCCAGTGACCTTCGGAGTAGCGCCGATAGTGCTTTCAGCATCGGCAAGCTCTGGTCTAGGTGTCAGCGTCAGTGTTCTCTCTGGGCCAGGTTCGGTCTCCGGCAATATTCTGACGATCACCGGCGCCGGCACGGTTGTAGTGGCTGCGAATCAGCCGGGCAACATCGACTACTCAGCGGCCCCGCAGGTAACGCAGGTTGTCGTGGTCAACAAAGCCACACCAACGCTCACATGGTCAACTCCGGCTGCCATCGTCTACGGGACGCCCCTCAGCGGAACCCAGCTTGATGCAACGTCTGGCGGCCTCGCTGGTAGCTTCGTATACGCTCCACCTTCGGGCACCGTGCTGACAGGGGGCACCCACTCCCTCTCAGTAACCTTTACGCCGACAGACTCGACGGACTACAACAACCAGACTGCTTCGGTGAATTTGACTGTCGATCCGGCAGTCGCAGGTGTGAGTGTCTCCTGTTCGCCGAACCCGATCACCTATGGCTCGCAGACGACGACCTGCACAACGACCGTGGGTGGTTCCGCTACGGGTACTGTTGCGTGGACTATCAACGGTGGCGCGTGGACTTCAACCGGACTGAGCGGAGGCACGACCAGCGCGGGAGGCTTCAACGGATACGCTGCCGGCTCTTACACTATCGGCGTCACGTACGGCGGCGACGGCAACTATGCGGCTGGTTCCGCATCGACCACACTGACGATCAACAAGGCGAACCCGCCTCTCAACTGGATTACGCCAGCCAATATCACCTACGGCACGCCCCTCAGCTCCACACAACTCGACCCGACGAGCGGCGGTGTAGCAGGATCGTTTGTCTACACGCCTGGAGCAGGCACCGTCCTGCCGGTGGGATCTCATAATTTGTCGGCGACCTTCACCCCTGCAGATTCGACGGACTATAACCAATTGACGGTCATCACCACTTTGGTTGTTGTTCCGGCAGCGACTGGCATCAATGTCAACTGTGCGCCGAACCCCATCACGTATGGTCCGCAGACGTCGACCTGCACGGCCGCAGTGAGCGCCGGAGCAACTGGAAGCGTCAACTTCTTCTATAACGGAACCGAATGGGCAAGCAATGTGCCGATTTCAGGTGGGGCCGCATCCGCAACCGGATTCAGCAACATGCCCGTAGGCTCGTACGCGATTGTCGCGAACTACAGCGGCGACAGTAATTTCAACCCGGCCAGCAACTTTACAACGCTCACCATCGGACAGGCGGCTCCGGCTGTGACGCTCAGTTGTTCGCCTAGTTCCATCACCCTTGGCTCGAACACGACCTGCACGGCATCCGTGCCCGCTACGGACGGCACGGTTGCGTTCTACTCGTCCGCCGATCTGGCTGGAAAATGGTGGAATGCGGCATCCCCCGCAGGCGGAGGCGACTTGGCTGCGACACCTGTTGCCACCACGCAGGATGCATCGCTGAACTACAACATTTCTGGCTATGCGTGGGACAATGCGATCGCAGGCCCAGCTGGGCTCGACACAACCAATATTTACGCCCGGTGGACCGGCACGTTTATCTCGCCCACCGATGGCACCTACACCATTGGGGTGAACTCTGATGATGGGGCAAATGTCTATGTGAACGGCACTCTTCTGGTCGGAAACCTTTCCGCGGTGCAGGGCGCCCAAAGTGATTTGACCTATACCCAGTCTGGGCAGATTACTCTCACGGCTGGAACGAGCAATTCAATCGTGGTGGAGTACCAACAGGGTGCCGGAGGCGCAGGTATCCAACTCCTGTGGACGCCGCCCGGCGCAAGCAGTGCGAGCCTCTTGGGCTGGACGGTTGTTCCGGTCAATGGCAGCGGTCAGGCCTCGATTACGGGCGGAAGCGCGTGGAACGCGGGCACCTATAACGTCACTGGAGTCTACTCGGGCGACGCCAACTACGCCGCCGCCACATCCAATGTCGTCGGTGTGACGGTCAATCAGGCTACGCCTACCGTAACGGTTACCTGTTCGCCGAGCACGATGGTGTTTGGGTCGACAACGTCTTGCACGGCCCACGTTTCGGCAGGCACTGGGACGGTTAGCTTCAGTGGTGGATCCGGAAACGCCGTCCTCACTGGATTATCGAATTGGGCGGCAGGCACGTACACCGTCCAAGCGACCTACAGTGGAGACGGTAACTACAACGGAGCCACCGGCAGCGCCGTCCTGACGATTACAACATCTACGCCGGTTCTCACGTGGGCGACGCCTGCTGCAATCACGTACGGAGCACCTCTGTCAGCGACGCAACTCGATGCCACATCAGGTGGTCTGGCAGGCACATTCAGCTATACTCCGGCAGCGGGTACGGTTCTGGCTGCCGGGTCTCAGACTTTGTCGGTCACTTTCACGCCGACCGATACCGTCGACTATGCGACTCAGACCGCGACGGTCACATTGGTTGTCAATAAGGCACCTCTCACCGTAACCCCCAATCCTGCGACACGGCTGTATGGTGCCGCGAATCCAACCCTCACGGGATCCATTGCCGGACTGGTCGCTGGGGACATTATTACGGCCACGTACTCGTCGGCGGCGGTAGCAACCACACCCGTGGGCGTATACACCGCCGGACCAATCGGAATTACGGATGGCCTCAACGATCCCAATAGCAAGCTTGGGAACTACACGCTGACTCAGAATATTGGGACATTCACGATCACTCAGGCAACCCCGGTCCTTACATGGGCGAGTCCTGCGGCGATCACCTACGGCACGCCTTTGAGCGCAACCCAACTCTACGCAACGAGCGGCGGGGTCGCCGGCACGTTCGTCTACACCCCAGCGGCCGGGACAATCCTTGCCGCGGGTTCTCAAACGCTCTCCGTCGTCTTCACTCCCACAGACGGCACCAACTATAGCACTGCGACAGCCGCCGTCTCGCTAACCGTCAATAAGGCACCTCTCACCGTAACCCCGAGCCCGTCCTCGAAGGTCTACGGGACCGCGAACCCGGTCTTCACCGGCTCCATAACCGGATTGGTCGCCGGGGACACAATCACCGCTACCTACGCTTCTGCAGCGACGACGATGACTGCGGTTGGTGTGTACTCGAGCGGAGTCAACGCAATCTCGGCCACACTCTTCGATCCTGGCAATAAGCTTGCCAACTACACGCTCACTCAGAACGTCGGAACGCTTACGATCACACAGTCCACCGCGGTCCTCACGTGGGCCACCCCGGCGGCAATTACCTACGGGACAGCCCTCAGCTCAACGCAACTCGACGCGACGTCGGGTGGCGTGCCGGGTGTTTTCGTTTACTCGTCTTTCGCTGGCACGGTTTTATCGGCTGGCACCCACACCTTGAATGTCACCTTCACCCCCACGGATGGCACCGACTACAGTACGGCAACTGCCTCAGTCGCCTTGACGGTCAACCCTGCAGTCCTCACGGTAACCCCGGCGCCATCCTCGAAGGTCTACGGCACAGCGAACCCTGCGTTTACGGGTTCGATCACTGGCATGATCCCCGGGGACGGAATCACCGCAACGTATTCTTCTGCCGCCACAACCACGACGTCGGTCGGCGTTTACTCTACCGGTCCAAACGCAATTGCAGCAGCTCTTTCCGATCCAGGTAGCAAGCTGGGCAACTACACGCTGAATCAAACGGTAGGGGCCTTCACAATCACGCAGGCGACGACAGTCCTCACTTGGGCGACTCCTGCTGCAATTACCTATGAGACACCTCTGAGCTTGACGCAGCTTGATGCAACGAGCGGCGGCGTAATCGGGACCTACCTCTACACACCGGCCGCAGGCGTCATCCTCACCGCAGGGACTCACACGCTATCGGTGGCCTTCTCGCCGTCAGACGCTGTGGACTACAGTTCCGCGAGTGCAACGGTGTTACTAACGGTCAATAAGGTGACACCAACGGTGCTGCTGACCTCCTCAGCGAACCCAACGGTCTACGGAGGCTCCGTGACCTTCACAGCGCAGACAGCGGCGTCAGCAACCGGGACGATGACCTTTTATGACGGCGCAGCGATCATCGGTACAGGCACGCTATCTGGGGGAGTCGCTACTTTCACCGTAAACAGCTTGGGAGCGGGCACGCACAGCATTACGGCTAGCTACGCGGGCGACCCAAATTACTTGTCTGCCGTCTCGGCTGCAGAATCGCAAGTTGTCACGAGAGCCGCAGTTACGATCACCGTCACGTCAAGTCTCAATCCCTCATCTTTTGGCCAATCTGTGACCTTCACCTTCACGGTTGCCGGAGTCTCGGGTTTAGCGATCCCGACTGGAACAATCGCGTTTTCTGACGGCTCAACTTTGCTAGCGTCGCCCACGCTCAATGCTTCAGGTGTCGCGACCTACACAACTGTCATGCTTTCGGGTGGCTCCCATACCCTGTCCGCTGTATATGGAGGTGATGCCAACTACCAATGACGCTCTCACATACCGGCACAGGGGGCGGCCACGAACGCTACCTCGAACAGGATAATATCCACTTCGCGGTGATCCCCGATGAGCCCCAGCCGCGTGAGCTACGCGCGCCGCAACAACGCCTCTTATCGAGTCGGAATAGGGATTATGACCGCCAAGTTACCCGCACTGTTATCAGGAGCCTCAAAATGCAAATCAATTCGTTCATAGAACACATGCGCGCCCGCGGATGCAGTAGGAAAACGTTGCGCTCGTACCGTCAAGACCTGCAACGATTTGAAACCTTCCTGAAGGACCGGAAGATCAAGTCGCACCAGGTCAACACCTCACACGTCGATCAGTTCGTCATGTACTTAGCCCAGACGGTCAGTCGCATGGTCGGATCCGTGCCTAAGCCCGCGTCAGTCTCGCGACGACTAGCCGTCCTCTCCCGCTATTACAGGTTCATGCAGCAGATGACATTCGGGAAAGCGCGCAATCCACTGACCGGCTATGAGAGACCGAAGTTCGACAACGAAGAATATCGGGCGGTCGACGAAGGGCAGCTCAGCACGTTGATTGCGGGCATCGACAATGTTCGCGATCGGGCGATCATTGTCCTCTTTCTCTATTCAGGATTGCGGCTTGCGAAGCTTTGCAGCCTAGACGTCAATACGATAAAGATCCGTGACAAGGTGACTGCCAAAGGGCACATTCGCCTGGGTCGAGGAGAGGTTACCGGCAAAGGATCGAAGGTGCGGACGTTTGTCGTGGACGAGTCGGCCATGAAAATGGTGGCCGACTACCTGATGACGCGGATCAACGACAGGAAGGCGGCGCTGTTCCTTTCGTCGCGTGGCGGGCGCCTTAGCTCCAGGGCAATTCAGAGGATCCTCCAGAAGTGGTGCGTCCGTCTCGAAATGAGCCATATCAATATTCACAGACTTCGCCATTGCTATGCAGACCGTTTGGCTAACGCTGGAATTTCGTCGATTGTACTTCAATCTTTGATGGGCCACAGCAGCCCCCAGGTAACCCGCCGCTACTACAAGATCAAAGCCGATCGGATCTCCCGGGAATATTTCGCGGCATCGGAGTTTATCGAGGCTCCCGCTCGATAAAGGAAGAGCTGACTCGATGCTGGAGTACCAACGCTTTGGTACACCGCCACCCAAATGTCATCTTTGACGAGTAGTCAGACTCTGCCCTCACTACCGTCGCCTTTGAACAGCACCACCGCGATGCAAGAGCAGTTCCGTCGCGCAAACATCTCTTCGGCATCTTTGTTCACCTGTACGTCAATTCGGGCCGCACACGATTCGCTGTATGTATGTAGGAGTTCACATGAACGATTCTTCAGTTACGCTGTCTGCGGCTAGTTCCTCGAATTCCTGCACTATTCCAGATCCTCACCTGGATTGGGACCGTCAGACAAGTCTCGCTGACCTCGAAGCCGAGGACGGCGGGTTTGAGCCCCTTTTAGCTGTCCCCGAGGCAGCGGAGCTGCTGCGAGTACATCCCAAGACACTCCAGGCCATGGCGCGTGCTGGCACCGTTCCCTGCATCAGGATGGGAAAATACTGGAGGTTCCGCGCCTCTGCGCTTGATGCATGGGTTCGAGAAAGACTAGAGTCGAATCACCGGTCACGGCGCGTGCAATGAAAGGGAAACCCTTGAATTTCACGCGCGAAAGGTATCAACAGGGAAGTCTAAGGAAGGTCATGCGTAAGTCTGGCACGGAGGTATGGGAGTACCGCTTCCGCTCGAAGTCGGAGCAGGGGAATCCCCAGCGCCAGATAACGCTGTCAACAACGCAATATCCAACCGAAAAGAAAGCCCGCGTAGCCCTGCAAGCTCAACTGCTCAAGATCAACGGGGCAGAGACCTTCAAGGCACATAATGAACCAACGCTCGGAGTGGTGATCGATCGCTTCATACAAGAGGAACGTCTGGTACAGATCATGGCGCAACCTCCTGGTGAAGTCGTCATCAACGACGGCCTCGCGTATAGCACGGCAGCGGTCTACACCAGCTTCCTGTCGAGGCACATCCGGCCACGGTGGGGGAAGACCTGCCTAAGCCAGATCAAGCCTCTTGACGTGATGGAGTGGCTGAAGACGCTGGAACTTGCGCCCAAAAGCAAAGCGCACCTGAAGAGGATGCTCCATCTTCTCTTTGAGCGAGCGATGCTGTGGGGACTTGTGGACGTCATTCGTAACCCCCTTGAGTTGGTGAAGGTCAAAGGGAGTAGCAGGCGCGAGAAACCTCCAACGGTCCTCACGCCCGAGGAGTTCCGGAAGCTGGCAGCCAGACTTCAGGAACCCTATCGAGTGATGGCCACCGTCGCTATATGTACTGGCCTGAGAATCTCCGAGGTGCTCGCCCTTCGCTGGGAGCACATCGACTTCACAGCAGGTACGATGCTGGTGCAGCGGGGTGTTGTCAACGGACGTATCGGCAAGAACAAGACAGAAGCATCAAGGGCCGATATCCCCTTGGACGGGGATTTCGCTCAGGTGCTATTGGATTGGAGAGCAACAAAATCTTATGCCGATACAGGGTTGGTATTCCCATCCCCCGTCACTGGGGGATGCTTCCACGCAGGAACTCTGATGAAGAAGC
>JBEKCX010000583.1:0-3514 GCA_050014655.1 Occallatibacter sp.
ACGAAACCGGCGCGATGCGGATAGTTTTATCTTGCGGCTGATCCGTGCGCATCCAGGCGAGATTACCCTCATCGCCATCGGTCCGCTCTTCAACATCCAGGCGGCCATTGAGAGCGATCCGGAGACCTTCCGCAAGCTCAAACGGGTGGTGATGATGGGCGGCAGCATCTTCCGGGGTTACGACGGGAAGACGGGAGAGCGGCGGCCCGCCGACGCGGAGTGGAATATCAGCCGCGATCCGGCCGGATTGAGGGCGCTGCTGGGGTCCGGCGTGCCGGTCTTCATGATGCCGCTCGACTCGACGCAGATTCACCTGGAGACCGAGGAGCGGGAGGCGATCTTCTCCCACGGCTCCCCGCTCACCGATCAGTTGACGCTTCTCTATCACCAGTGGCTGGCGGGCAACGAGGCGCATACCAGCGCGCCCACGCTGTTCGATCCGGTGGCCGTGGCCTACGCGGTTCGTCCCGAGCTGTGCCCTGTGACGCCGATGCGGCTGGAGGTGGACGACAAGGGATTTACGCGGTCGGTGGACGGCCCGCCCAATGCCCAGGTCTGCCTGGAATCGGATGAGGGAAGGTTTCTGGAGTTGCTGCTGGGCAGGATCGCAAGGGACGAGGGGCGCTGAGCGGGAGAGCGCGTGGGGGGAAGGCGGCCCTCGTGCCCAGGTTCCGATGGAGGTTTTGCGCCTTTCGGAGATGCGAACCCGCCGCTGCGGGCAAGGCGGATTGCAGCTCCATTGACAGTGCGGGAAAGGAAAGATGAAAATGGCGGGTCGAGGCAATTCTAGCTATTCGCAGCGGCGTACGGAGGGAAAGTGAAAAACGCGGTGAATTGGAAGGCTTTTGCAGTTTTGGCATTGATGAGCGCGGGGTTGCTGTTGACCGGCTGCAAGCAGGCGCCGGTATTGACAGCGGCGCAAGCGCAGGCGCTGATCCAGGCCAAGTATGACCAGGCTCCGGCGGCAGGCGCCGACATTGCGGTTAGCGACCTGGGCATGAGGATGGGCGCGACGGACAAGTATTGGAACCGGACCACGATCTATCCCAACCGGTTCTGGGCCGACTTCAAGTTGACCGACGAGGGCAAAAAGGCGCTCAAGCTGCAGGACGGGAGCGACGTCATCAAGTGGCGTCCGGATAGCGCCGACGACAAGGGCTATACGATCGTTGTGGTGACAGTGGCGGCCAGCCATCTGAAGGCCCGCGAGGTGCAGGACCCGCAGGACGATGTGGGTGGGACGAAGACCGCCGTTTACTCCGAGGCGGTGAACCTGGATGACGTTCCCGGTCCGCTCCAGGACATAGCCCACAATCCTCCCAACAAGCTGAGCAGCAAGAAGATGGCTACCTTTGCGCTGGATGGCGGAGCCTGGAAGCTGACCGGCATCCAGTAGGGAAACCGACTGGGGTGGAAGGATTTCGGCGGTGCGGGGAGGAGGAATGCGTTGACCCCGCGCGCGGTCCCCCTTGGTCGAAGCGTTGTTTTGCCTGGGCCTTGCGGCGAGACCCTTGGGAATGGAGGTTGTGCGATGCGGAATGCCTTTTTGACTATTGCGGTTTTGCTTGCCCTCGCGCCTGTTTGCCGCGCCCAGTCCGCTCCGGCGGCGCTACCTCTGCAGACCACATCCGGAACCGGATTCACCGGCGCGCCGTATTCGGGCAAGCAGACGACGATCAAGACGCAGACGCTGACCGACGGCTCAACGACGACAGAGACATCCGTGGAGCTTCTCTGGCGGGATGCCGTGGGGCGCACCCGCAGAGAGATGATCCATCACACCGATTCGGGCGAGGAGTATCGGTCTGTCATCATCACCGACCCGGTTGGCGGAGTATACCTGAAGTGGACGGTCGGCCTTCCGTCCGCCAGGAAGTTGATGCACATCTGGCCGGTCGCGCCCGACCAGAGAGTGACGGCCCCGCCGCCTGCCAGCCGCGCGCCGGCAAACCCAGGCCCAACGGCGGCGCCGCCAGGATATGAGCGGGAAATCCTGACCCCGCAGGAGATCAACGGCGTCTACGAGGAAGGCTCGCGATGGGTTCGCACCATTCGCCTGACTGAGGAAAGCAGCAAGCGCGCCATCGAAGTGAGCAACGAGTTATGGATCTCCCCCGATCTGAGGATCATCGTGCGCCATCTCCATGACGATCCGAGGTCGGGAAGAGAGGATACAGAAGTGGCCGAGGTGGTTCGCGGCGATCCCGATCCCAGCCTCTTCCAGGCTCCGCATGGATATGAGGTCGCGGACCACAGGACGCCAGGCGACCGGTAGAGGCAGACGCGCCGCCCGCGGCTGTGAAGCGAAACGTCTTCCATGCGGGCGGGGAGGATTTGGTTTGACCCCGGGCGCCGGCTTCTTTCGGTTGCAAAAGAGGCTTCAGGAGCGCATGAGAATCTGTGTTCCGGCGGCGACGATGCACGGGATGAGAGTTGGATGGGAGCGCGCCATGAATGCTGCAATCGGAGGGACCGCGCTTCTGGCGCTGGCCCTCGGCGGGCAAGTCCGCGGGTCCGGAATCGAGATTTCGACAGCGATTGTTGCGGACGGCTCGAACACGGTGCTGACGATTGCGAATTTCGTCCGCATCAAGAAGTTCATTCTCGCTGAAGGCAAACGGAAGACGTACAGCAATATGTACAACGACAATCCGTTCTGGGCCTTTCCAGGGTTCAATGCGTACCTGAATCCGCCGGATCAGGGGAACATCGACTGCGCGATCGACAAGTCCGAGTTCAACGAACTCGTGATCCAGGCCGAGGCGCCCCAGCCTGCCAACCAGCACTGGAGCAATCCCGGGCCGCTTACCCAATACTGGAGAATATCCCTCGATCCGACCAAGAAGGAGCTTCGCGTCCGGCAGGACTACTCCAAGACGGACCCACAGGCGCTCGTTCAAGAGGCTGCGGAGTACTTCCGCGTCGCCTTGGCGGAGATCGATAGACTGACGGTGAGCGCGGAGTCCGGCAGCCAGGATGCGGGCGCGGGCAAGTAGCGGCGGGACAGGCCCGGCTCATGGCCCGGGCTGTCTCGGAATGGGAAAGTATGCCGCCGGGTCGGGATGCGAAGCGGCCAGTGAGCCGTCTCTAAGGGAAGCCTGCGCGGATCGTTCCTTTTTTTTGCCTTTGCGGGCCGGTTGGAATTGACCCCGCCCGCGATTCTTGATATGGTAAGAAGGTTCCGCAAGAACGCAGTCGTCCGTGTGTCTTAGCGGCGGTTGCGTGTGTGCATCCCGTCAGGCGGCAGGAGACGGGAGCCGATCCTCGAGGCCGGGTGCGCCAAGGTCAGGCGCGATAAGGCCGGAGGCGGCAGGGCCGGGTGCAGTTGACCGGCCAGACAAGTCCCCGAAGCGGCTCTCTTCTTGCGGAGGGCAGGGGCAAATCGCTACGGCGCCCGCGCGTTCTCCACCTTGGAGGGCTATGCGGGCCGGAACCGCGATACGGAGTTGGCTCCGCCACGGCGGACGCACGGCCACCGTCCCGGTTCTCGTCTGAGATGGAAAGAGGGCAGACG
>JBEKCX010000584.1:0-5805 GCA_050014655.1 Occallatibacter sp.
ATTATAGCTATCTGTTACGCCACCGGCGAGGCTCGTCAACTGGCGGACGCTTCCGAAGCCGTCGTAGCCGTAGAAGCTGGGCGTCCATGCTCCCTGGATTTGCTGGTTCTCGCTGATGCGCTCGAGGCCATAAGTGTAACTGCGTTGGACGACGCCGTTGACGGACTCCTCGAAGACCTGCGGCAGGCCGGTTGGGTTCACGTCGTCCTCCACAAGGTACGTCGTCGTCACGTTGCCCACTGACCCTCACTTTAGCGGCTGGTCAAGGTCGGTGTACCCGGCTAAAGGTTAGGATAGCGGCTATTCCTCTTAGGGTTGTTTCGTAGGTATATTATAGGAATTATAGTCCCCTGATCACATTCGTCCTGCCCTTCACTATTACCCTCTATTGATACATGATCTTCAGTGGCAAACTCGTAATAGATCTTGAATAATTTGCGATTAGGCTCACAACCTGTCACTCTTCCCTCAACAACGACTCCCATGCGCGCCAATGTTCTTTCTCTCAACGCTACAATAATCATGGTTACTGCTGCCACCACAATAAAAAACAGTAAAATGTAGGGATAAACATCCCACAATGAAAACCACTCCCAATTACTTGGCTGATTTATATGCGGATCCTTAGGTAAATATAGGATCGAGATCTGATGTCCCAGTGTCGGCACACCTGTCTTTATCTCGGCTTGGCCTGTATATGATACACCATCAACGTAGAACTTATATCTCACATATACGTCATCATGATTAACGGAAGTCTTTGTAACTTCGCCGTATACCAACTTGCCCTCTTGGCGCAAAATGTCCCGTATATGCATATTCTTTAATGTACCGTATAAAATCCAAGTAGACCCGACAACCGTAACCAAGATAGCAAATATCGCCCAGCACAAAAATTTCGCGATAAATCCATCAAAATGCACTTTTCTCGGTATCTTAGCGTTAATCTCGAACAAATTTATACTGCCCACTAAGTCATTCTTCCCATTGATGCTCATTTTGTCATTCCTCTTGCTCTAGAATTTGTCCTAGCCGTGTGGCCACACAACCTGTTAGCGTTCCCAAGCTATCCACAAGTGCGGCTGCAGATGCATTAGGGGACTTACTATCTGACAGTCCACTGAAGTCATTAACTACAGCGGCGAGGGATGCTCCACAGAAGCCATAATTAATAGTCGGTACTAACTTGAGAGCAAGACCCACTAGTTTGACTGAAGATTGTGCTGGCGCGAATGCCGTTACACAGCCGAACGCAGTTCCGGCAATTCCGGCCATCGTGTATCCAGTAAAACTGCTCTCAAGAACTATCGATGTCACAGTAAAACCAACACTGGAAACACATCCATAAATACTTACTAGTTTCGACATTGGTATTGCATTTTCGGATGGCGTTATATAGTCTAAAAACCCTTTCCCACTAGGATCAACATAGCTGACTGGATTACTCCCAGCATAAAGATATTTGTGCAATGTTACCTCATCGAAGGGGTTTCCGTCCTCCGGGTCTCTGGAGAGGAACCTACCTGTTTGTGGGTTGTAATACCGTGCACGCAGATAGTAGAGACCGAGGTCGGGGTCATATTGCTCACCGCGATAGAGGTAGTTGTTTGGCGTTGATCCTGTTGAGTTTAATAGATTGCCAAACGCATCGTAGTTGTAAGTATCCGTTACCGTACCAGACAGGTTTGTCAGTTGTCTTACGCTTCCGAAGCCGTCGTACATATAGAAGCTCGGTTGCCAGGTGTTGCTGATTATCTGATTCTCACTGATCCTTTGCAGTCCGTAGGTATAAGTGCGTTGCAACACGCCGTTGACCGACTCCTCGAAGACCTGCGGCAGGCCGGTTGGGTTCACGTCGTCCTCCACAAGATACGTCGTCGTCACGTTGCCCACCTTCTTTGCCACGCGGTTGCCGAAGGCGTCGTAGATCATTGTAACCGCGCCGCCGTTCATCGACACAAGGTGGTTCTCCGAGTCGTAGGTGAAGGTCTTGCCGCCGGTGGTGAGCGTGTTGCCGTTGGCGTCGTAGGTCTCTGGCGAGAGCCAGTCGTCGAGGTTGAAGCTGGCGAGGCTGACCGAGGGGACGCCGGGCAGCGAGGACGCGGTCGAGGTGCGGTTGCCCACAGGATCGAGCGTGTAGTCGACCTCGCCGTTGCCGCCCGACTGGTCGTTGCTGACGGCCTCGCTGGTGAGCCGGTAGATGCCGTCGTAGTTCCAGGTGAGCGTGCGGCCGGTCTGCTCCGTCGCGCCGGTGCGGTTGCCCGTGGCGCCGAGGGTGTAGCTATAGCCCGCCACCGCCGAGGAGTTTGGCGTCGCCGTGTTGAGCGAGGTGAGGCGGTTGAGGCTGTCGTACTGGATGGTGGACTGCAACTTGTTGGGATCGGTGACGGTGACCAGGTTGCTGGCCGTGTCGTAGGCGTAGGCGGTGGTGTTACTGTCGGCGGGCAGGTTGTTGTCCACCACCGTGCTGAGCCGGTTGAGGCTGTCGTAGGTGTAGGCCATGGACGCGCCATGCACGCTGGACGAGTAGATCGAAGCAACATTGCCCGCCACGTCGTAGGTGTAGTTCAGCGTGCCCTCCGGGTTTAGTGGTATCCCACTATTCACAATAGAAAAGCGAAGGATGAGGCACCCTCACTTCAACGGCGGGTCAAGGCTGGGGCACCCGGCCTGTTTTCCTGCGTCATTTCTGCGTATAAGCCAAAGAATGGCGATTATGATTGAAACTTCAGCTAACAACCATTTGGTCAAATTGAACGCATTGGCATATACAGAGTTTCGCATATTGTTATGGGCTGCCCCGTATAGGCTCAATCCTACATAGAACATACCAAATATCCCTAACAAGGTTGTAGCTCTCTGTTGCCAATCTCGAAGGCTCCTTCCCGGCAACAGAGAGTCTATTAAAAAGTACAAGCTTGCTAGGAAAATAACCAGGAGGATGATTTTGCTCCACTCGTCCAACCCTGTCCTATTTAGGCCAAGGGAGCGCAAAGCGTTCTCGTCTCCCTGATCGGAGGCCTTGTGGAACCACCGGTCAGCTTCGACGCGATCCCGTGGCAACCCTTGCCCGTGGTAATACATGAAGCCGAGGTCGTATTGAGCCTTCGCCAAACCTTGGTCTGCGGCTTTGCGGTACCACCGGGCAGCCTCGGCGTAGTCCAGCGGTACACCTTGGCCCTGGTAATACATGTGTCCCAATCCGTCCTGAGCCATCGCGTCGCTTTGGTCGGCACCTTTGCGGTACAAACGAACAGCCTCAGAGTAGTCCTGGATCGCCCGGTCATTATCCCCCTTGTGCTTGTATGCGTTCCCCCGGCCTACAAAGGCAACTACATCGCTAGGATTGAGCCGCAGGGCCTGATCATAGTCCTGAATCGCGCGGTCGTAATCGCCCTTGTGCGCGTACGACAATCCCCGGTTGCTGAATGCCTTAGCATCACTTGGATTGAGTCGCAAGGCCTGGTCGTAATCTTGGATCGCCCGGTCATTATCCCCCTTGTGCATGTATGCCGAACCCCGGTCGTAAAATGCCTTAGCCAGGTCAATACCCGCCTCTTGGCCGGATTGGATGAGAGCCGAACATCCCCCGATGCTCAGGTCGGGATCATCCCCCCTACAGCGCTTCCAATCCTCGTCGCGTGACTGGCTTGGCAGAGCGACAGACCAACCCAGCAAAGTTATCAGAGCTATCATCGACAGAAGACGCACATTGCCTCCTCGGATAGTCACAAATTCCTTAGTCGCATTACTCACCACCCTCACCACCCTCACCACCCTCACCACCACCTGAGCCTGAACCAGAGCCAGCGCCAGAGCCTGAACCTGAACCTGAACCAGAGCCAGCACCAGAGCCTGAACCCGCTCCGCTCGATGCTCCCGATGAAGCACCACCTCTGCCCTCGCCTTCGCCATAATTCTTGTTTCCTCCATCATCATCGTCTTGCCCGCCACCGGCAGCTGCTGCTCCTTTTCCCCCCCCGCTCGCAGACGATTTAATTTGCACAGCCACATAAGCCGCTAGAGTGGCTAATATAGCAACAACTCTGGGTTTAATAACGATCCCAAACATCGGGGGGCAATCACCTGACCCGCCACAAACGAGGAAGTCATACTCTTCATAAGAGTCCTGCCCCATCGGATCGATACGATTCACAGGGTTGCCGCTTGCGTATAGGTACTTATGCAGGCTCTTTGGATCGATGGCTCTTCCGTCTTCTGGATCTCGGGAGAGGAATCTTCCTGTCGCGGGGTTGTAGTATCTGGCGCGGAGATAATACAGCCCTAGATCGGAATCAAACTGCTCTCCACGATATAAATAGTTGTTCGGAGTTGCGCCTTGCTTGGTGAAGCTGTTGCCGAAAGCGTCGTACTCGTATTCATCCGTGACTGCGCCTGCGGAGTTAGTTAGTTGCCGTACACTGCCTGCACCGTCATAGCCGTAGAAGCTCGGAGTCCATGCCCCGTTCACAATCTGATTTTCGCTAATCCGCTGGAGTCCATACGTATACTGTCTGGTAACAGTACCATTCACCAGTTCTTCGACCACCTGTGGCAAACCGGTGGGATTGACATCGTCCTCAACTAGATACTGAGTCGTTATGCCATTCACCGTCTTCGAGACGCGATTTCCAAAGGCGTCATAGACCATTGATATGACTTTTCCATTACCGGTCGCGGAAGTCATGTGGTTCTCGGAATCGTAAGTATAGGTCATGCCGCCGGTTGAGAGAACATTTCCGTTGGCGTCGTAGGTCTCGGAAGATATTTCATCGTCGGGGTTATAGCCAAAGTTGCCAGAGTTGATTCCCGGAAGCGATGATGTTTCGGAAAGACGATTGCCGACGGGATCAAGGCCATAACTGACAGTGCCGTTCGCGCCCGATGGGTCCGCGCTGAGTGTCTCAGTCGTCAGGCGATAAATCCCGTCGTAGTTCCACGTCAGAGTACGGCCATTTCCCTCGACTGCGCCAGTGCGATTTCCAGTCGATCCAAGCGTGTAGGTATAACTCGAAATCGGTGTTGTTAGTGACGTAAGCCGATTCTGCAGGTCATAGCTGAACGTCGTCTGCAAGTTATTTGGAGTGGTCTCCGTCACCACATTGTTGGCCGGGTCATACGCATAGGTTGTGGTATTGGCTCCTGACGGAAGACGATTGTCAACGACGGTACTTAGCCGGTTGAGCGAATCATATGTCAAGCTAACCGAAATACCGTTGACATGGTTTGAGGATATAGACGCAAGATTGCCAACACCGTCGTAGCCGTAGAAGAGAGAGCCTTCCGGCGTGGCCTTGGTCGTCAGTCGGTCCAGCGGGTCGTAGGTATACGTCGTCTGTCCACTCCCGTCTGTCATGGTAGCGCGTTTATTTGTGGCTGTGTAAGTAAATGTCACAGTCGGCTCGGCGAGGGTGGGGTCGGGCGTGCGCGTGGTGAGGCGGTTGAGAGCATCGTAGGCGTAGCTGGTCGTCTTGCCGCTGAAGTGGGTGAGCTGGGTGAGATTGCCGGAGGCGTCGTAGGTGCGCGACTCTTGCAGCGAGCCGTCGGGCAGCGTCTTGCCGGTGATGTCGGAGAAGACGTCGAAGACGTTCTGCGTACTGTGGCTGTTGGCGTCGGTGAGGCTGGCCAGGTTGCCCAAGGGGTCGTATCCATAGGAGGTGGTGTTGGCCGTGTTGGGGCTGTTGGTCTGGATGACGCTGTGCAACTGGTTGGCCGCGTCGTAGGTGTAGTTGACGGTCTTGCCGGCCTGGTCGGTGACGCCGATGAGGTTGCCCGGGCCATCGTAGCTGTTGGTGGTGTAGGTCT
>JBEKCX010000585.1:0-4102 GCA_050014655.1 Occallatibacter sp.
ATTTTTTCCAGATGCGATTTGCCGCTGCCATAAAACCCGCTGATCCACGCCGCGAGTTGCGAAGCTGAACCGATGTTCCCCACGTAGGACTCGAGAATCCGCACGATGCCGTCCTTGTATTGCCCCTCGCAGACGAAGTGCGAAAGTTCGTAACGCAGCGTCTCGATCTCTTGCTCAGTCACCGCGTCTTTGACCGCGGCGACGCCGTCGTTGAGCAACTTTGATGTAGTCGGGTCGCGTTGGAACAACTCCTTGTTTTTCATCATAGTTCTCCTCCACTGTGCAGGGTAATGGGCACGGCCAGATAATTCCATCCATCGCGGGCGTCAAGCAACCGATAATTTTGGTTTTCGTATTCGCCAGGAAAGAAAAGGGCCAGACGTCCGCGTATGTCATTCTCCACTTCTTTCAACAGCAGCGACACGCGGGAGAAACCATACAGGCTGGCGACGCCGTTAGCCGCCACGACCGTATTTTCATCCGCGACCGGGCTGGCTAACGCTTTGCGCAACTGCCCCGCCGCAAATTGAACAAAATCCGTTTCCAGTTTGATGGTCAGGTCGGATGGCGAACGGAAGTACTCCTCGCGATAATTCGTCGCCACCATCCAACGCGCGAATACCGTTGTGAAGTCAAACCGCAACCAGCCGTGCCCGGACTCTGTCGTTGCCAACTCAAAGAGTTCGAGCCGCGCCCGCAACCGGCGCTCGTCTGTTTTTGGATAGACCACGAAGATGGTCTTTTGCGCGCCAGCCAGATTCCGCTGCCAGGGCGCGGAGATGTGTGATTTGTAACTGCCGACCAGTTCTTCAATGAGCGCCATGTATCAGCCTTTTCTCCTTTTCGGTGAGGATGGCGTCGAACGCCACCACGGTCATTCCGCCGCCGCTTTTGATGTCCAGCAGTCCCAGCCGCTTCGCGTCCATCGCAAGGAACGTCAGGGCATTTTCATCACGATCAAGCACGCGCGAAAACAGACTCTCAAAAAGCGTCCCCCCACGCAACCCAAGCATGTAACCCAGAATCAGCGCAAAAGCGACCGATCCTGTCGTGGGCTGAATCATCCTCCGCTTTTTGCGGCTCCGACCATCCAAGTGGCCCGACTGCGTCCAGGAGGATGCGGTATTTCGAACCACTTTGTCCAGGGTCTCATCATTCAAGCGCCCACCCACAGCCTGCCGCACGGCATCGGTCAGGCGCTGTCGGGCCATTTCCTCCCCCTCCGACATGGATAGAATGACCGGGGCCGTCGCCCGCAGCAACGGATCGCGAGCCAGTGCCACGAGCAAAGCCAACTGCGCGTGCGCCTTTTCGTGCACATACCAGAACTTGCGAAGCAACCGGAAAAGTGGAACGGATGGATCCAGCGCGTAAAGTTCCGACATCCGTTGCAGGGTCGAACGCCGTGTGGACTGTGTGTGCTTCCCCAGACAGTTCTCAATAACCAATGCCTGCTCATAACCAGCCCGCGAGCAATCAGCCGGGCATGTCCGCAGCAGAGCCGAAATCTCGTCCAACATCATCGTCCGGCTTGTGTGGGCGCCTTTGTCGCCAAACTTAAACCCAAGCTCACACCATTCCGGCCTTATATCGCCGGCTGGCTGGCCGGCGCTAAAAATCGCGTCTTTATACATCGTTAATAAACATTATATTTTGGCCGGCAAACCAGCCGTCTGAAATCTATGGTTACAATACACCCCCAACGAAAACTGTCAAGGGCCATAAATAACGGATGGATGATGTTGGCGATACGTGGTCGATGACCGGGTGGTTGGTCGGTTTGAAAGTGCTGGCTGTGCTGCTGGCCGCGCAATCCCGTGTCCATGTCTATCTGGACGAGAAGACAAATCGAATCGTCGCGACCACACGGTTGAACCGGCATCTCAGCCGGGACACGCCGGCTTATCGCGATGGACAACCGGTCAACCTCCTCATCATCGGCCGCACTCCGCTTGGTTACAACGCCATCGTCGAGAACGCGCACCGCGGCTTGCTCTACCATGACAACCTCGCCGCACGGCTGATGACGAAGATGGCCAGGTCGGCGTTGAGGTTCGTATCCTGGAGGATTTCATGGCCAACTTCGGTGTTGAGGGCGATTTGGCGGTCAATGCGGATTTCCTTCTCCCGGCAGAACCCCTCAAAATCGGCGATGGACAGGAAACGAATATCGCGGGTGTCATACCACTTGTCGCGCAGCCAGCCGTAAGAGCGCGGGGCGCGCCCTTCCTCCGAAAGCATGCGCCGCAACGGGCCATAAGCCAGATTGGGGAAACTGACAATGCAGGTGCGCCCGACGCGCAGCATGTCCGCAATGACGCCCTGGACATCCTGCACGGCTTGCAACGTCTGCGAGAGCACCACGCAGTCGAACTCTTGATCGGCGAAGGCCCGCAATCCTCCGTTGAGATCGGCGTGGATGACGTCGAGATCGCGGCGAATGGCGGCGAGAATCTTCAGTTCATCCAATTCGATTCCCACCAGACGCCCGTGCGGTTTCTGTTTGAGACGCGCCAGCAATCGGCCCGTGCCGCAGCCCAAATCGAGCACGCTGGCGCCGACGGGGATCAGTTCGACGATTCGGTCATAATCAAGCCGGCGCGCGTGAAATATACTGGTCGGACCGGGTGGCTCGTCTTTGACGGGAGCGGCCGTGCCGGGAAACGTCGCCAAATTGTCGAGAAAGGCGCGGACCATTTCCCCGTAGCGGGCGAAGTCATCGGGCAGCAGGAAGGCGTCATGCCCGCAGGCGCTACGGACGGTGCAATAGCTGGCGGCGGCGGCATTGGCAATCAGCGCGCTAACGAGGTCGCGGGATTGCTCCGGGGGAAACAGCCAGTCGCTGGAAAAACTCAACACCAGCCAGCGGCTGCGGGCGCCGCTCAACCTGGCGGCCAACTCCCCGGGCGTGCCACCCAGGTCGAACAAATCCATGGCCAGGGATAGCGTCAAGTAGCTGTTGGCGTCGAACCGCTCGACGAACTTCGTTCCCTGATAACCGAGATAGGAACCGACGGAAAACGTCTTTTCAAATTCGATGGCCACGTCGTGCGGTTGCAGACGATCCGCTTCGAACTTCTGCGTCATCGCCTCGCGCGACAAGTAGGTAATGTGGCCGATCATCCGCGCCAGGGCCAGACCCACATCCGGCCCCTGGGGCCGGTCGTAATACTGGCCGCCGTGGAAATGCGGGTCGCGCAGGATGGCGTTGCGCCCAACGACATCGAAGGCGAGGGCCTGGCTGGTGAGGCGCGCCGAGGTGGCCAGGGCGACAGTGCCGCGAACTTGCGCCGGATAATGCACGTTCCACGCCAGCGCCTGATGCCCGCCGATGGAACCGCCCACGACCGCGAGCAACTGCGCAATTCCCAAATGATCGAGCAATTTGCGTTGGACCTCGACCATGTCGCGGATGGTGACGGTTGGAAAATCCCGTCCGTAGGGCTTGCCGCTTGCCGGGTTGATGCTGCCCGGCCCGGTGGTCCCGCGGCAGCCGCCCAGCAGATTGGGGCAGACGACGAAGAAACGATTTGTGTCCACCGGCTTTTCCGGACCAACCAGAATGTCCCACCAGCCGGGGTCGTCTTCCGGGTCGTGCCGGGCGACATGCGAATCGCCGCTGATGGCGTGGCAGATGAGAACAGCGTTATCGCGCGCGGCGTTGAGTTTGCCGTAGGTTTCAAAAGCCACCGTGACGCTGGAAAGAGAGCCTCCGAGTTCCAAGGGCAGCGGCTCCTGGAAAGTCACGGATTGAACGTGGCGCAACGGCTTGGCATGCCGCGCGCTGTCGCTGCTTTCAAACGTGTTCTTACTCACGGCCATGAAGGCGTTCCTCTTCCACCCGCGGCGGCGGGCCGGCCCTGCGCGTGCCCGCCGGCTGCGGTTATCCTGGCAATCACCTTTGCGCGGCGAGCAACGCCTGCTCGATGTCGGCCTTGATGTCCGCAACGTCTTCCAAACCAATGGAAAGACGGATGTAATCCGCAGTCACGCCGGTTTCTTCCTGCTCGGCCGGGGTCAACTGCTGGTGCGTGGTCGAGGCCGGATGTATCACCAATGACTTGGCGTCACCGATATTGGCCAGATGCGAAAGAAGCTTGAC
>JBEKCX010000586.1:0-2526 GCA_050014655.1 Occallatibacter sp.
TGGCGATGCCCCCTTTGGCCGGCGGCCAAAATCAGGGGGTCGTATCCGCGAAGGGTTCCGAGCGCTACCGTGTGGATCGGCGAGCGAAGAACGCGTGTCACAGCGTAAATCTGCAGAAAATCCAGCACCCCTATGGAGCGGTTGTCTTCGGCCGGGCTAATGTAGACGGTGATGGGTTTTTGCCAATCGTCCCCGTTTTGCAATCGGAGCAATCGGTCAATAACAATCGGTGTCGGGGTGTTGCTTGAGATGCTGAGAAGTCTGGCATCCAGGTCGACTAAAGGGTCGGGATTCACTTTGTTGAGGATTGGGTGATGGGGAGCAAGGCCATGGCGTTTTGTCCCCTCGTTTTGCTATTTTGAGGGCGGGCCGGGGAGTGGAACTCCCCGCCAAGTTGCCCTCTGAGTACCGGGAGTTCATGCTCCGTTTGGATTTTGCCGGGCGGATCGAGCTTTGCGATAAGGGCCGATACGCATTTCGAGGTAATTGTCGAATCGTGATTGTCTGCGATGTATTTCGGTTCCGGACATCGCCGCGCGCTTGCCGAGAATTTCGATGATGCGGTGGGACTGTTGGACATACTGTCGCAGTTGACGACGGCCGCACCGAAAAAGCAGCTGGCCCGATTGACCATTCTCCAGGACGGTCAAGTGTTCAATGTGTGACAATAACTCGATCAAGATGAAGGGGTTATCGAGGGTGCAAAAATAGGGCGCGCACGGCCACTCCTTTCGCACGGCGCGGAAAAAGACCCGGACTTCCGGGATGAGGAAGGGGAGTTGTGTCTCGTCCTGGTAACCTGTAAACGTGATATCCAGCGTGCCGCACAGTTGTCGCAGACGCTCCGGCGAAATGGTGGCGTCATCGAATAATTCGAGGACGGGGGTGAAATCGAGGCGCTCGACGTGAAGGTGTTTGTCAAGAATATACTTCATTTTGGGATTTGGATTTAACATGGGCTCTGGCGTTTGTGGGAGAGGCTGGTGCGGCGCAGGAGCGGAGCGAACGGACCGGCCTCACCCAGGGTTTGTAACTGTTCAATAACTCAACGTTCTTTCACAGCCGGCGGCGTGGCAAGGCGGCGGAGCCGCCGCGCCCACCGGCTGTGCATTCATCTCTGTCCAACTTGGGGCAATCTCCGCTTGCCACCCCTTCGGCGTTTGTCTGGCTTGGGGTCACGAGCGCGCATTCGATCCCGCGTTTCAGCGGGGCCGGCGCGAAAAGGCAAACGACCGTTCCCTGCCTCATGGCCCGATCTGCCGGTCCGTGAAGTGCTTTGGTTTGCTTGGCACTCAGCGCGGACGGCGTCGCTGGTTCAGCCAGCGCAACGCGAGCTTCGTTTCGAGGTCGGCGGGGTTGGAGTTGAGCCGCAGGACGCAACGGCGGCGAAGGGCGTGGCCAAAATCCTTGGTGGCATGGATGAGCTCGGCTGCCCACAGGATTTCGACGCTCTCGTTTCGCAGCGCCTCGTGGTATTGCTCCCGCCGCACATCGCGATACCAATGAAACCACGAACAACCCAAGTCCGAGGTGGCCCGATCTTGCAGTTGATCCCGCAGGTTTTCCCAGCGCGGCAAAATCCAGGTCCACCTGGACCAGCGCACCGCCTCATAGGCGAAGAGTGGTTTGCTCTTGACCAGGACGGCCACCCATCGTCTTGCCGCCGGGTCGCCGGCACCCGGCTGCAGTGTGAGCGCGGTGATCGCGGCGACCGGGTCTGCGACCGCTTGGGCGACCACACCCCGCAACCAAAGTCCTGCCTCGGCACGGTTCAGTTGGACTGCGGCAGACCAGAGGTCGTACGATCTGAACAGGCGTTTGGGCAAGTTGCCGGCCGCGACCGGGTCGCGCCGGCACAGCGCCGAAGCTATTCGGGGGTCCCCGGCGATGGCATCAAGCGCACGGGCGTGCTCGTCCTCAATCAGCATTCCGTGAGCGGCGAGATAAGCGCCAAAAGGGGAGGTGACAGCCCGGCAAACGAGAGCCTCCCGCAATTGTGCCTGGCAAGGCCTTGCGACCAGTAGCAGCAGACCAGCTACTACACTGTCACAATCGGCCAAATCCGGAATCCTGGCATCCTCCGTTTCCGCGCGCAGACAGGCGGCATGAAGCCGCAAGAGTTGTGTCGACCGGATCTGGCGCCTTTTCTGTTCCTCACACGCATCCATCCAGTGCATGGGCAAACCGGTCGCAGGGAACGGGCCGAGGCCCTCCAACAAGGCCCCGGGCTGGTCCAAAATGGGCAGCGCGTTCGGGGCCGCCAGCGCCTCGTAGTCCGGCAACCGCAATCCACGCACCGTCAACCATTCTCCCACTCTGGTCTCCGGCAGGTGGGGCAACAGGGCCGACATGGCCCGCCGGGCCTCGGGGAGATTGATGAGGTTGTGGGTTGTTAGATTGGGTTTTGGTTTTTTCATATTGAATTCTGCGTTTTCGCGGCAGGACCGGCATGGCAGGTGCGCGAAGCGCACGGTCCGGCCATGCCGGCGGGGTTTGTGCTTTTACAGCAGTGCTGCGGTCGCTTCG
>JBEKCX010000587.1:0-3050 GCA_050014655.1 Occallatibacter sp.
GCGAGCTGGCCCGGGGCTTTTGTGATGGCGGTTGCCAGCCCCACCTCGCCCGGGCGTGGCTCGAAATGGTCGAGCGCGGGCGGGAACTCGGGTTCGAGTTGGAAGTCTCGACCGAAGCGACCGCGGCACTGCTGTAAAAGCACAAACCCCGTCGGCATGGCCGGACCGTGCGCTTCGCGCACCTGCCGGGCCGGTCCTGCCGCAGAAACGCAGAATTCGATATGAAAAATACAAAACCCAATCCAACAACCCACCACCCCATCAATCTCCCCGAGGCCCGACGGGCCGTGTCGGCCCTGCTGCCCCACCTGCCGGAGCCAAGAGTGGGCGAATGGTTGACGGTGCGTGGATTGCGGGTGCCAGACTACGAGGCGCTGGCGGCCTCGAACGCGCTGCCCATTTTGGATCAGCCTGGGGCCTTGTTGGAGGGCCTCGGCCCGTACCCTGCAACCGGTTTGCCCAGGCACTGGATGGATGCGTGTGAGTTACAAAAAAGGCGCTTGATCCGGTCGACACAACTCTTGCGGCTTCATGCCGCCTGTCTGCGCGCGGAAACGGAGGATGCCGGGATTCCGGATTTGGCTGGTTGTGACGGTGTAGTCGCTGGTCTGCTGCTGCTGGTCGCAAGGCCTTGTCTGGCAGCATTGCGGGAGGCTCTCGTTTGCCGGGCTGTCACCTCCCCTTTTGGCGCCTATCTTGCAGCGCACGGAATGCTGATTGAGGACGAGCACGCCCGTGTGCTTGATGCCGTCGCCGGGGACCCCCGGACGGCTTCGGCGCTGTGCCGGCGCGACATGGTCGCGGCCGGCAACTTGCCCAAACGCCTGTTCAGATCGCGCGACCTCTGGTCTGCCGCGGTCCAACTGAACCGTTCCGAGGCGGGGCTTTGGTTGCGGGGTGTTGTCGCCCAAGCGTCCGCAGACCCGGTCGCCGCAATCACCGCGCTCACATTACAGCCGGGTGCCAGCGATCCGGCGGCAAGACGATGGGTGGCCTTGCTGGTGAAGAGCAAACCACTCTTCGCCTATGAGGCGGCGCGCTGGTCCAGGTGGACCTGGATTTTGCCGCGCTGGGAAAAGCTGCGGGATCAACTGCAAGATCGGGCCACCTCGGACTTGGGTTGTTCGTGGTTTCACTGGCATCGGGATGTGCGGCGGGAGCAATACCACGAGGCGCTACGAAACGAAGGCGTCGAAATCCTCTGGGCAGCCGAGCTCATCCATGCCACCAAGGATTTTGGCCACGCCCTGCGCCGCCGCTGCGTCCTGCGGCTCAACTCCAATCCCAATGACCTCGAGGCAAGGCTCGGATTGCGCTGGCTGAACCAGCGAGGCCGTCCGCACTGAGTGCCAAGCAAACCAAACCACTTCACGGACCGGGAGATCAGGCCATGAGACAGGGAAACGATTGTTTGCCTTTGCGCGCCGCCCCCGCTGAAACGCGGGATCGAATGCGCTCGTGACCCCAAGCCAGACAAACGCGGAAGGCGTGGTAAGCGGAGATTGCCCCAAGTTGGACAGAGATGAATGCACAGCCGGTGGGCGCGGCGGCTCCGCCGCCTTGCCACGCCGCCGGCTGTGAAAGAACGGTGAGTTTTTGAACAGTTACAAATCCCGGGTGAGGCCGGTCCGTTCGCTCCGCTCCTAGGCCGCACCAGCCTCCCCCACAAACGCCAGAGCAAATGCTAAATCCAAATCCCAAAATGAAGTATATTCTTGACAAACACCTTCACGTCGAGCGCCTCGATTTCACCCCCGTCCTCGAATTATTCGACGACGCCACCATTTCGCAGGAGCGTCTGCGACAACTGTGCGGCACGCTGGATATCACGTTTACAGGTTACCAGGACGAGGAACGACTGCCCTTCTTGATTCCAGAAGTCCGGGTCTTTTTCCGCGCCATGCAAAAGGAGTGGCCGTGCGCTCCCTATTTTTGCAGCCTCGATAACCCCTTCATCTTGATTGAGTTATTGTCAAACATTGAACACTTGACCGTCCTCGAGAATGCTCAATCGGGCCAGCTGCTTTTTCGGTGCGGCCTGGGTCAACTGCGGCAGTATGTCCGCCAGGCGCACCGAACCATCGAGTTTCTCGGCAAGCGCGCGGGGATGTCTGCCACTGAAATACATCGCAGACAATCACGATTCGACCATTACCTCGAAATGCGTATCGGCCCTTATCGCAAAGCCCGATCCGCCCGGCAAGATCCAAACCGAGCATGAACTCCCGGTACTCAGAGGGCAACTTGGCGGGGAGTTCCACTCCCCGGCCCGCCCTTGAATTAACAAAACGAGGGGACAAAACGCCATGGCATTGCTCCCCATAACCCAATCCTCAACAGAATGAATCCCGACCCTTTAGTCGACCTGGATGCCAGACTTCTGAGCATCTCAAGCAACACCCCGACACCGATTGTCATTGACCGGTTGCTCCGATTGCAAAACGGGGACGATTGGCAAAAGCCCATCACCGTCTACATCAGCCCAGCCGAAGACAACCGCTCCATAGGGGTGCTGGATTTTCTGCAGATTTACGCCGTGACACGCGTTCTTCGCTCGCCCATCCACACGGTAGCGCTCGGAACCCTTCGCGGATACGACCCCCTGATTTTGGCCGCCGGCCAAAGAGGGCATCGCCATATCCTGAACCACTCCTTGATGTGTTTGGAGCCTTTCAAATTCGACGGGCTGCCTTTCTCCGAAAGGCCAATCGGCATGGCCCAAGCGCCAGGCGCTTCGTTGCGGGAACAAGCCGAGAAACTGCTGCGGGCGGAATTGGACGCCATTATTCAGGACCTCCGGTTGGATCGCGACCTGTTCAAGATTCCTAAAATCGTCAGTGCCGAAGAGTCCGTCGCCAAAGGCCTTGCCGACGCGATCGTCCCCATCCACACCCCGAGGATGGTGCGGGAAAAACAGCCCGATCTGAGCCCCAAGCCCGCGTTGACGGCCATGCGCTAACCCCAGGCGAACGGTAACTATGATGACGCAAAATTCCGACGCAATTGATTTTCACGGCCAATTAAAAATCCCCGTGGAAACACTGCTCCGG
>JBEKCX010000588.1:0-3017 GCA_050014655.1 Occallatibacter sp.
GAAGAGAAATTCTCCAAAATTTTTCATTCCAGTCCCATTGGGATGGTGATGACTCATTTGCCGGAGGGGCGGTGTGTGGATGTCAATGAAGCTTATCTGAAAATGCTGGAGTATCGGCGGGAAGAGATGCTTGGGCGAGATTCCCGTGATTTAAATTTGCACATTAACCCCGATAAACGAGATGAAGTATTCCGTCTCCTGCGCCAGCAAGGCAAAGTAACGAATTCAAGTTCCGTTGCAATTGCTTTTTTACATCGAGTTCCGCAATTCGTCAACATTTACGAAAATATTGCCGTACGGTAACGACTGAGCCTGCAATGGTTTTCTGTTTCATTGATCCGTCGACCATGCTTCCATCGTTGACGGCACCCCTGGGATAGCCAAACCATAACGGATTGACGATAGCAAGTGCCAGATAGTTCCGTGACAGATTATCGATTTCTCAATTAATCACGTTCTGCCGGAACGGGTAAATTGCATAGTTCCCTAGTCTAAATTTAGGCTCAAACCTGACCGCTATAAATATCGCATAGGTTGCCGATTAAACGAAATCATGATTAAATCCAATTCCTGTAAAACGATGGTATTTCCACAATAAAGAGCTTTCTATGATCAGTCCAGACTCAAGCATAACCGGTTGAGAGCACCCCGATAAAATAATATTGCCACCCCCTAAAACAAAACTATTGCTGCTTCGGATGGTTTGCTCATAGTTACGCTCAAGGGTAACCGGGATATGAGCCTGCGCTCCAGTTTAAAATTTCCCCTGTGCTACCATGAGTGTTTTAGTAATCGACTTTCATTATGCGTTACCGGGCCTTCCACGTCCAGTTTAGCCTCAACGGTTACCGGATTTTCGCCGGGGGATATTTTCCGCAATTCCATTTAATCGTACTACTCGAATACAAAAAAACATTGTTTGACGAAGCGAGCGAAATTACATTTTTTGTCGAATTAAACGATAAGATTCCGTATCCGGCTGGAACGTGGAAAGCGGCGGGCATCAGACATTTACAAGTCAGGCCGGAGTGGTGTAATGCGGGAGTTTTAGCGCATGAACAGGCGCATTGTAGTTATGCATTATTAACTGAGGACGAGAAACTATTATTCGAAACGGCTTACAATAACGCACAGCCTCACCCTTTTATTGTTTTGTTGCACAGGGTCAATACCTACATGAATCAGACTGACAAATTAGACCGGCATGTGGAAGAACACGCGGAACTTTATCGATATATTGGATTAGAAAAACTACCCGTAACACTAAAACGATTTTATCCCAAGCTAATTTGAAAGACGACCGTACGTTAATGTTTTTCTGCATTTTCAGTCAATATCGGGGTAACAAAATAAACCTTTTCTCCCTTGCAGGTTCTGCAAGAATTGGTGACAAATGTTACGGCAGAGTTGGAGACATTGATTTAAAATAGGTTTCGGTGGTGGAGGTGAAGAGATGGTTAAATTCAAAAAACTGTTTATGGGATGTGGATTGACGGTGGTCACATGTGTAATGTGGCTCGTTTCAGCGTGCTCGCAATCCGGAGCTAATGTAGTCCAAGTTCAGCCACCCAAAGTGACGAACTCACCATTGCCAAGTTCGACCACGTCAGATCAGCCACCCACCTTGAGTAAATCGACAATGGTAATAACCACGCCATCAACGACGGAATCACCCGCGATAACCAACTCAGCGCCGGTGGAGAGTTCGACAACAACAACTGCGCCACCCGTAGTAAGTACCACAACCCCATCGGAAACCCCGACAACTACAACTGAGGCGCCAATTGTGACGACGCAACCAACGACTACAACCCCGTTTTACGATATTGATATTAATACCTATCTACTTGATATAAATGGACTCGTAAACACACCGTTGTCTCTTTCCTATACACAAATCCAGACATATTCCACGGTGACCTTACCAGTAGAGATTGTGTGCCCAGGCGAAGAAGATGAATGGGATAATTGGACAGGTGTTCCCCTATCGACGTTACTCAATGTTGCTGGTCTGTCTCCAGAAGCTAGTGAAGTTGTTTTTACGGGGTCAGACGGCTATTTTGTCGATTTACCTCTTTCAACTGTCATGGAAAAGGGAGTTTTTCTAGCCTACCAGATGAATGGACAGGCACTATCACAGATGAGAGGATACCCGCTGCGGCTCGTCGTAGGAGGAAGCGAGGGTGCCGATTGGTTAAGATGGGTAACGAGCATCCAGGTGAAGTCAAATTTGACTTCTTTTTCAAGTTCTGCGGCTGCAATCCAGAATTTGCGCGGTAATATCCCCACTTCTGGCAGTAAAACCTGTTCTTGTCTGCTCGCCGCTACCGTGGCAAATTACGAATTGGTGTCTGAAAAAGAGCAGAACAATGATCAGATTGATTCCATGTCGAATCTAAATAACTCATAATTATCAGCAGGAAGAAGTGGCGACGGAAATTACCAATATTTCGGTGGACATGATTAAACGCCAGAGCTGGAAATATTATTTCACGGTTGTGGCGTGGCCTTTGTATTTGTTGTTAATACCGTTTATATTCAGCAAAATAGGATTCATTGCAATATTGTTGATGATTTTCCCGGGCACATTTCTATTTACCTGGGTAGGATTTTTGATGCATGAATCGTGGCACAAATATGTTCCAAACGTTAATAACAATTTCTTTTACACTGTCTTCTCTTGGATGTTGTTAACTGATCCTCAACTTTATAAAATGCTGCATGGTGGACATCACCTGAATGTGAACAGCTGGGAAGACCGAGAATTTCACCCATTGGGTAAAATCAAAAATCCTATTTTAAGAAGAATTTACAATTTTTTTGAAATTTTCTTGGGCACAGGGTTCATCGTGGTGATGTCATCCCTAACTATTCCTTTCAATTCACAATATAAATCCAAATATCGTTTCAAAAGCCTGGCGGTCTCCATTCTTGTCTGGATAATATTTTTAGGTGGAATCGGTTTCTTGTCCCATTTAATATTTGATTTACCCGCATGGCCTATTGTCATTTCATTT
>JBEKCX010000589.1:0-2706 GCA_050014655.1 Occallatibacter sp.
TCTTTCTTTTTATTGGATTGGCTGTTATTTGTTTTGGGCTGAAAATCTTCCTTGTGCTGCGCGGATTATCTCAGCGCGAAAGGGAAGAGGCGCGAAGATTAAAACGAAGGCTGAAATGGTTTAATGATCATCCAGAAAAAACAGTACACGAAAATCCATGCGCGAAAAATATTTATATTCCTCCGCCAATACAAGCAACTGACCCGCTTGATGATGAACGAATACGTACCAGATTATTTGGACAGCGTGGTCTTGCGATGGCTGAAAGCGCGGCCGCCGGCGAGCGTAATAATGCATGTATTTTATACAACAGAGAACTGCAACAGTACCATCTGACTGACGATGATGTGGCCGAGCGTTTCGAAAAGGAAAAAGGAAAGAGGATATGAGTAATTTAACTGCTGAAGTAATCAAGCGGATGGTCCGGCCTCAGATTTCCAAGGCCAATATTGCGGTGACATGGAAGTGTAATCAGCGTTGTAAAACGTGCAATATCTGGCAGACCTACCAAGGTAACACTGAATCGATAAAAGAAGAGTTTACACTGGCAGAATATGAACTATTCTTAAAAACCAGCGGCCTGGTGTGGGTATCACTGACTGGCGGCGAGCCAACCTTGAGGCCGGATATCGCGGAAATACTTTCGATTTCGAGCTGTCATCTTCTAAAGGTCAATATCACCACCAATGGATCGAATCCGGCCCTGCTGGAGAAGGGGATCCGGCAAGCATTAAAATTCGATGCGCTGATTTCCTGCAATCTCTCGTGTGAAGGTGAAGAGCAAACCCATAATGCTTTCGTCGGTAAAAAGGACTCGTGGGGCTCAATGATCGAAAGCGTACAGCGCCTAAAACTGCTGCGGAATAACAGATTCAGCGTCAAGCTGGAAACCATTATCTCTGCCGAAAATGATGGGGCAGCGGTTGCAAAACTGGCTAAGAAGCTGAACGTCCCAATCACTTATACGATTGAGCAGGAAGCTGAATTTTATCAGAATGCCAAGCCTGTTTCGTCAGAGGCTCCTCGGCAGCCGATTAAATTACCAAATGTAAGTCTATCCCTCACCCCCACGTCTGATGAACTTGCTAACTATTTTTTCATCCGGGAGTACAAGCGGAAAAAGAAGATGGTCTGTGTCGCCGGCCAGTATTCGCTGTTTATCGATCCGTACTTGAATGTCTACCCCTGCATATTCCGATATCCCAAGGACCTGCTTGGTAATCTCGAAGAGAACCATTACAGTCTGCAGGCATTCGGGACTACCAGGTACAAACACTGCCATTGTGCTACCCCTTGTGAAACCCAGGTGGGGATGATGTTTAGGCCATGGAGGGTGATATGAAAAATCTCAACTTTCGCTCCATTATCCTCTTATGCCTGGTGGCAGTCTGTAGTTTATGGGTAGGTATTTGGATATTGAGGGTGGTTCAGAACATCGGCCAGCCGCAAATCGAGTATTCTGAAGGCTTTAACATCTACATCGCCCATTTGTTCGCAACAGGGAGATGGTCTTGGCAGATTGCTTCGACACCGCCCTTCAGTACGAGTTTCTACCCTCCGGTTGGCTTTTATGTGCTGGGATATTTCCAGCGTGTTTTCGGAGAGTCGATGATATCCGGCAGGATTCTCAATCTGATTTATACACTGGGATGCTTGCTAATGATATTCCTGATAGTCCAGCATGAGACCAAGGACAAACTGGTATCACTGATTGCTGCCTTGCTGCCAATGACGGCCATTACGATGATTGCCTGGTCATTCTTTATCCGGGTGGATTTACTCGGCATCTTCTTTGACCTGGCTGGCGTTTACATCTTTTTAAGAAACAAAGACAGTCTCAAAATGCTATGGGCCATCCCCGTTTTCGTGTTGGCTTTTTACACCAAACAGTCAATGGTGGCAGGCGTGGTCACCTGCATCGTCTATTTGTTGCTTCACAAGGAATGGCGCCGGTCCCTGCTTTTCGGCGGCGCGTTTGCAGTCATCGCCGGTGGGATCTTCCTGATTGCAGTCATATTAACGCATGGTGGCTACTTCCGCGAGGTCTACCTTTACCAGCGTACCGTTCCGGCTTACCAGAGCGCTGCTCTCATAATTGCAACTGTGATGGTTGGCATAGTTCTCTATCTCCCTGCCACTGTCATGGCGGCCGCATGGTGGACTGGTCAGAAAAAATGGGATTTACTACGGATATTTATAATCTTTACGTTGATTGTCAACATCAGCAACCTTGTGCATCCGGGCGGCAATTTCAATTACCTTTTCGAGTCGATCTTCGCCATTTGCATCTTGGCCGGAATGTATCTGAACCATGTCGATATGGAGAAGGATTTTAGGTTGGTAATGGCCAGTACGATCTTCATGTCTGTAGCTTTCTTGTTGGCGGCCATCGGTCTCATGGGTGAAGCCTTCCCAACCAGGCAATACCGCGCGGATTATGCCCGGGCCGTGTCTATCCTGAAAGGTGCCGACTATCCGATATTGACGGAAAATGCCGGTATGATACTGGCAGCCGACGATGTTCCCTATTACGAACCTTTTGTATTTACTAACCTGAATGCATTGGGTTATTGGAGTGAAGCTAAACTACTCAGTGACTTGAATACCAGGGAGATCCCATACGTGGTAACTGAATATCCTTTGCCGGACCCTGGGGTGAAACGAATCGACACCGCGACGCAGAATGCCATTGTTGCAAACTACCAT
>JBEKCX010000590.1:0-8025 GCA_050014655.1 Occallatibacter sp.
TCGCGACCACGCCCTGACAGGTCTGGAACCACCACTCCAATCCGCACATCCGATTTGCGCGAGAGAAGTGCCCGCGCCCACCGAGCCGCCGCCTCTATTTCCCGACTGGGGTCGGCGAAGGCTGCCCGCACCGCGTTCTCGGCCTGACCGCCCCCCTCGCGAGCAACAGTTTCGATGGCGCAGCCCGCGGCCCGGCACGCCTCGACGAAATCGCGTTGTTGTGGCGTGAACTCATCGAAGCCGACCAGAATCACGCGCGTCGGAAGCGACTGGCGGGCCATCGCGGCGCGCAGGTAATCCGGTAGCCGCACCCCCTCGATCAGTCGATCATCGTCACACCAGTTTTGAAAACGTCGCGCCCAGCTTGCGAACACGCGCGAGTCCTCATTGCCGTCGCTTTCCACGAGCGCCATGTTCAGCCGCCACTCCACCGCGAGTGCCCAGGCTTCCTGTGCGGTCGCCGCTGCCCCACCAAGCTGTAACAATGATGAGGATTCCTCGGACTCCAAGACCGCCCGCTGCCAGAGCACGCGTTCCTGCCAGGGCTCAAGCAAAGCCGGCGGGTTCTCGACCTTGAATTGGAAGTTTTCCCACAGGGCTGACATCCACCCCTGCCACGGAAGCACTACTGGCGCCTCCCAAGCGACATCGCCCTGTTGCTGCCGGATCGCGTTGTACTCCCGCCGGAGGACGCGTGCGAGCCGATGGCTTCCGGTCACTGCCGTCGCCCCTTCTTCCAGGGCCTTCAGAATCGGATTCTCCATCAATCCTCCTCTCGATCAGCTTTTGACCGAAGGACCTTTCTTAATGGCGACGCGTTACGATCCGTCGGCGCTCCGCTGGTCGAGCACTTCCGCGACGGTCCAAACCGCATGATATCTAGTTTCAGCTCCTGTTGCCTTTTGATTTGTATAAACAAATAGATCGATGTTACTCAGGTCGGCAGAATTACCGCCGGTTCGGCTATACGACTTGCGCCACACGGCAGCGACGATTTCACTGATTGCTGGGGTCTCGCCAAAGATTGCGTTCACACTCGATGTTTACTCTCATGTTCTTCCGCACATGCAGGACGCACAGCGCGCGGAAAAGGTCGATGCGTTGCTGATCAATCCAACGCTCCATTGACACCTGGAGCTTGATTTCATGCGCGCGCCACCCAGAGTCGCGATAGTGGGTGGCGCGCGCACTCGGGCGACCAGTACCGTAAGGGAGATGAGCCTTGTCGTCACGACCACGGGCCGCTCGGAAACGCAGTGACGCCACTGGTGGCTGAACCCCCGATCAGCCTTCGCCTTTCTCAACAAGTCAGTCGAGTAGCGTCGCGCAGTGTGCCATTCGTGTGCCGCTGCTCACCGGAAGTGCCTTTATGGCACGAAAGGCGGTCAGGGCCTTACCCGGACCGATTGGACATCTGTTCCCGAAGAGCGATTGTCCTCGATACCACAAGCGTAATAGAATCAAAGAATTACCTGAAATCCATGCCTGAGAAGCCCGACCAGCACGCTCGACGGAACATCGACAGCGCTTTGGCGGCTGCGGGCTGCCTTGAGGATTCTGCATCATTGCCCGACCCCGACGTGCTGGCAGCCGAGATTGTCGGAGACCTTCAGGCTGCGCTCGACGAGTTCGCGCTGATCGCAGCGGACCTGCGGGTGAAATAGCGATGTCGATCACCTGCGTTTCCGAGACCGTCAAGATACGCCTCTGGGGGAAGGCAGCCGGCCGCTGCCAGTACGACGGCTGCAACCAGCCGCTTTGGATCGATGCCCTCACCCAAGCGGAATTCAATTCGGCCTACATTGCGCACATCATCGCCGACAAGCCGACTGGCCCTCGTGGCGACCCGTTCTTGTCGGAGCAGTTGAAGGCCGACATATCGAACCTCATGCTGCTTTGCGACGTCCACCACCGCATGATCGATATCTCCGATGTCGCCGGTCATCCTGTTGACCTCCTTCGATCGATGAAGGAACGCCACGAGCAAAGAATCGAACTCGTCACCGCTTTGGGGCCGGATAAGCAAAGCCATGTGGTGCTGTACGGTGCCAATATTGGGGCCCACAGTGCTCCGCTTTCCTTGATGAAGGCCGCGCAGGCGATGTTGCCGGAGCGCTACCCCGCTGATTCGCGCCCGATCGCACTCGGGATGCTCAACAGCTCGCTTCAGGACCGAAACGGCATCTACTGGCAGGCTGAAGCAACCCAACTGAAGAGTCAAGTATCGCTCCAGGTCAAGCCGCGTCTGGCGCAAGGCGAGGTGCATCACTTATCGATCTTCGGGTTGGCGCCCCAGGCACTGTTGATGCTCCTGGGGCATTTGCTGTGCGATATTGCGGCGGCGGAGGTGTTTCAGTTGCACCGAGAACCTCCCGACTGGCGTTGGCAGCCAGATCCGGAGGGCTTCGAGTACCAAGTTTTGGAACCGGGCACCGCGGACGGACCACCGGCGTTGGTGTTCGCCTTGAGCGCGACGATCAACGATGAGCGCGTTCATGCGGTTGTGCCCGGTGCAAGCATCTGGAAGATGTCAATACCAGCACCGAACAATGACTTCTTGAAGAGCCGAGGCCAGGCGCGCCTTTTCCGCGAGAAGGCTCGGCAGCTGCTGGATCAAATCAAGGCAACACATGGAGAACAGGCGACGCTGCACGTTTTTCCCGCAATGCCCGTGGCGCTCGCGGTAGACTTTGGGCGCATTATCATGCCGAAGGCGGACCTGAAGATGCAGATCTACGATCAGAACCAATTGCTGGGTGGCTTCGTGCACGCTTTCGATCTGCCATAAGGCCGGGCGTCACGCTGCCGGCTCAAGTTCCTTGACGGCGCCGTGCGAGATTCCGCCGCCGTGCCATTCGCCAGTGGCCCGCCACATTTCATAGAACGTCAGCCAGAGCGACAGCCAAGGAATGATCGTGTGCGACAGCTTCATGTCCGAACGCCATGAGGACCGACTTGGATAGAAAACGCAAGGTTCGGCAGGGGCGTAGGTATGCGGAATCTTGCCGCCTGGTTCGAGTGGTCGCAATTGATCGCCCGGCACATAGACCTTCGGCCACGTTCCAACACGGTACTCGATCACGACATCGTAGGTCGCGTTCATCGGACCCGGCTGAAGAAGACCGCGGCAGGTCAAGAGACCGCCGGTCACGTCGCAGCGAAACCCGGGATTGCGAGTACGAACCCATGCAGCTTGGTCCCGAATGCCAATTGTCTTGATTCTATTCATCGACCAAAAAACTGATTCCGGGGCACTGCGGCCGATCCAGCTTGAGAGCGCGCCGTAAGAACGCCACCTGCGGCGATGCCGAGTTTGCCGCTGTTCCGCCGTTCATTCAATTCGTTCGCCTCGATGCGGATTGCTTCCTTGACCCGGTCACTGCCGAAGAGGTACCCAAGTCGCTCCGTCGACTTCTCCAGGCCCATGCGCTGCTCGGTCAGGCTTGGATTCAGCAATGCCTTCAGTCCCGTCCGGAAATTGCGGATGTACGACTTGAATTGCTCATACTTTGCCTGATCCCAAGTGTCTGCGAAGTTCTCGCCGGGATGAGTCGGGTTTTCGACCCTGGGCACGGTTGGATTGGCTTCCAGCGCAAAGTGAATTCCATCCAACACGCCCTCAAGGGCGAGGCTCAACGATCGCTGGCCCTTATAAAAGCGACCCGCTAATGTGGTGAGAATGACGGAGCGGGCGATGTCCCGGCCGCCACTGAAGTAGATGTCCCGGTGGCGCTTCATCAGTTGCACGATTCGCTGCAGCGGAAACTTGTACTGCGAGGGCACCGCCGAAGGCAGGGGCTCAACCGAGGCTTTCAGCATGCGCTCCGCCAACTCGTCCCGTAGTTGGCACTGATCGAGGAACCACTTCGCGAATCCCTTCGGATTGCTATGTTTCCAGCATTCGAGCTTGCGGTCGGGCACGATAATAGAGCCGTTCCCGATCCGGTCATTCGGGCAGGCGGGCAAAATGTCCAGATGGAAAGAGCCGGCGTAGTTCAACCGCAGGCAGCGCTTCAGCTTCTCCAGCATTTCCCGATAGATCTCATTGGCCGCAATCCGTTCATGCACCCAGTCATAGATCGTGAGAGGCGGCTGTTGAGCGCACCAGTGGAGTTGGCAGACGAGGTCAAGGTCGTATTCGCTTTGCCCGTACGGCCGCACGGTAGTGCCGAGCAGCATCGACCCCTGCGAATAAACTTCAGGAGCGAAAACTGCCAAGGAGCTACCGTCGGTGGCGAGCCAATCGCCGACAGCCTGATATTTTTCCTCGGCGTTCCGAAATTGGGTCGGCGTCAGCTCCGACAGAATGCAAACCCGCGCCAGATGGCGATCCAGCCACTCGGCACGGTTCGAGGGGAGAGCGGTGTGAGTTTGGGGTTCAACAAGTAGCACTCTAAGGTAAATCTCCTACTCCTATTTTAACATATCTTCCATTTCTTGCCAGATTGTGTTATCTTTGCCCAGAGGCTCTTATGCCCAATCGTGCGTTTCACGTGGCAACTTCCACTCCCGCCGGAGCAGGTTATTCATTTTGCAAAGCCAATAAGCAGAGCGACTTAACAAGAACTATGGAGACTTTTGGAGGTGCCCTCGGCGGCTACCTGGGCGGGATACTGCCCGACCGCCTCGATCCGCCCTTTCATCCTGGCCACCGGTCGCTCGGCCATGGCTTCGTTCCCGTGGCTGCGGCGGCGAGTTTCTGGAATCAAGGCCTTGATGGATGGCAGAACCAGTTGCGGCGGCTAGCCGATGAACACAACTTAGGTCGATCGCTGTCGACCGATCCTTTGGCGATCGCGTGGCACGCATTGGCCGAATGGGCACTTCGCTTGCTGGCTGGTTTTCTGGCAGGCCTAGGTGCGGGTTATGTAACGCACGTCGTGCTCGATTTCGGAACGCCGCGTTGCCTGCCGCTGATAAGCTAGAGGGTCACTCCAATGTCGATTGATCAAGCGGAACTAGGACGCCGCCTCAAGGAGGCGAGAGAATCTTGCGGATTGACGCAAGATGATACGGCGCGGGAGATGTCTGTGTCCCGCGCAACTATCGCGCAGATCGAACTTGCCAATCGGTCCGTCTCAGGTTTGGAGTTGGCGAAGCTCTCGTACCTATATGCACGGGATATTCGAGAGTTTCTCGCCCCGAGCTTCAGCGCAGACGGGCTGACTGCCGTGTTGCTCCGCGCCGAAGACGGCGCGGGCGATGGCGTCAAAGCCGCACTTCGCGATTGCATCGCCCTAGGACATCAACTCCGGGATCTTGAGATGTTGCTCGGGATCAGCCGGAGTACTGGGAGTGTGGCAGCCTATCCCTCCGTCCCTCTTGGATCGAAGTGGGATGCGATTCAGAGTGGCACCCAAACCGCCTTGGAGGAGCGAAGAAGGCTTGGGCTGGGTTCAGGCCCCCTCGGAGATTTGCCAGCCTTGTTGGAAGCACAAGGTATTCGCACCGGGCTAATCGCTATGCCGTCGGGGGTTTCTGGGCTCATGCTCAGCGATCCAACTGTTGGGTTGTTTGTCGTAGTGAATCGCGACCATCCGGCCGTAAGACAGAGGTTTTCATGGTGCCACGAGTACGCACATCTCTTGCTGGATCGGGCTCAGATGGGACACGTGAGCCGAGAATCAGAGCGGAGCGATTTGTTTGAAGTGCGTGCCAACGTCTTCGCAGCAAATTTCCTCATGCTGGAGGATGGCGTCCGCCAGTTCGTGGCGACGCTGGGAAAAGGCAGCGCAAGTCGCCTTCATGCTGATGTTTTCGACGAAAGCGGAGTTGTCCCCATCGACAGCCGCACCGCGGGTGGAAGTCAGGATTTGCAGATTTACGACGTGGTCAAGCTCTCGCATCACTTTGGCGTGAGCGTACTCTCGGCTCTCTACCGGCTAATGAACCTCCGGTTGATCACGGACAAGCAATTCGGAGAAATGAAGCAGATGGATGGTGACGGAATGACCAAGCAATTGGCCGACCTGTTAGGTCTATCCGAGGTCTCGGAAGACGAAAACATCAGCGCATTCTATCGGCGATACCTTGTTCTGGCCCTGGAAGCGTACCGGCGGGAGAAGATCAGCCGACGGAAGTTGATTGAGATCGCGAGCAAACTAGGGGTGGGGGCGACCGAAATCGAGCAGGTTGTTCAGAGTCTCGGATTGGTTCATGATGAACCTGCAGAGGTGCTCGTTCCCTCAGTTTAGCCGTGAATCCAACTGGCGCTACTTCGATCGTCATCACCGACACCAGTATCCTCATCAACCTGAGTCATACTGGCCACCTCGCCTTGCTGGGCAAGGTGGTCGGATTACGTTTCGTGGTGCCAGATGAGGTTGTTGCCGAAGTCACGGAACCCGAGCAACTCCGAACCCTTGAAGCCGCAATTGCGAATGGATCATTAAGACAAGAGTCGATTGCCTCACCGGATGAGTTGGCGGTTTTCGCCGAGTTGTCCCAGATCCTCGGCTCCGGCGAAGCGGCTTGCCTCGCCCTCGCCTCATGCAGAGGCTGGCTTGTCGCCTGTGATGAGAAGCGCGTATTCCTTCGCGAAGCTCGCAGTCGACTGGGCGACGGCCGCATCCTGAACACTCCCGGATTGTACGTCCTTTGGATTCGCGCTGGCGTACTAAGCGTGGAAGAAGCTGATGCTGCCAAGACGATCCTCAATGCGAATCGATTCAAGATGACGTTCTCGTCGTTTCGTGAGGTGATATGAAGTACTGCGGATTTCGCCACGTCAACCCGCGAGCCGAATCCGACTGACAGACCGCACCTCGTCCGCTTCAAACGGAGAGCACCCGCTGCTCCCTGTCAGCCGCAGAATGATGCGTTATCGGGGCGGAACTGCACCGCTGGTAAACTGACTGGTGGTCATGCCACGGTTCCTTTCGCAGTTTCTGTTGGTGCCCCACTCCATGTGATATCGGAAAAGTGATCTATGCAAATCCACGCGACCGACGAAGTTGAAGGCGTCCCTCTCCTGGAGATTCGCGCGTTGTTTCGGCAAGCGGGCTTGAACGGCTTTTTGTCTGCAAGGTCCATCCGTCGGCGATTGCTCCTTACGAAATCGAAGACGGATCGCCTCATCGCTGCGCTCCGCAGGATGGGTCTCCTGGAGCCAATCGGAGATCGGCGGGAGGCGAGTGCGGCGGAGGACGAGTGGCAATTATCCAAGGAGGGCGTTCGTCTGCGAGGGGCCAGGGCCGCCAAACCGCTGCGGCGCGAAACCGCTGATCGTCTGCTCTCAGAATTACTCGATCGGATCAAGGCCTTGAACAGCGATGGCCGCTTTCTGGCGCGTGTCCACAAAGCAGTGGCGTTTGGTAGCTACATCGGCAACGCCGACCGCATTGGTGACCTGGATGTCGCCATTGATCTCGTCCGCAGAGAGCCGGACTTCCGAAAACACGCGGAAGCCAATAACCGCAGGGTCAATGAAGAATTTGAGCGCGGACGCCGCTTCGATAGTATCCTTGATCAGCTGTTTTGGTGGCAGCGAGAGGCCATGCTGTTTCTCCGTGACCGGAGGCGAGGCCTGAGCCTCCAAGACTACGCGCCGATCCGGGAGATCGTCGATGCCTCTCCCCATAGAGTGGTGTTTCAGAAAATCCGCCCACAGGGCCACTCGGAATGCCCGGGGCGTCCCACCACTAACGCCCATTAGCGGGCAACCATCGGCTCGCCGAGCCAAAGCTCGCCCCTCTCCCTTCTTTCTTTAATACCCCGATCCCGCAGGGCCTAGGATGCTCCCTCTCCAGCCCGGTGTCTTAGCCGGTGGGCTTTGCGTTGTGATATGTTTGAGACTGCCGTGGGATGGACAGTAAAATGGACAGTAAGCGCCTATGCCGGGAGGGAAGATTCCAGTCCGGGTTTACTGTCCACTTTACTGTCCATTTTGCGGTCAAAACGCATGGTTTTGGATGGACGCAATAGACGGAATAGACTATCGGGATGGCGAGTTAAGTCTTTTGAAAACAGTTAAGTAGCAGAAAACGCAGGCAAGCGGGAGTAATTCAGTGGTAGAATGCCAGCTTC
>JBEKCX010000591.1:0-2629 GCA_050014655.1 Occallatibacter sp.
TCCGTGGAGGCCGCGGATTTGGATCGAGAGCAACTCCACCTGATCGAGGAGAGCGCAGACGACACCTCTGCCGAGGCTGGGACAGCCGCGAACGGTGTCGTGCTGAAGGTCCGCCGCCGCCGGTTTGGCCGCTCGCCGGTGCGCGCCGGTGAGGTCACCATCACCCGCCGCCTCTTCCGCTCCGGCGACTCCGAGTACCTGCTCAACGGCAAGATCTGCCGCCTGCGCGACATTCAGGACATCTTCATGGGCACCGGCCTGGGCGGCGAAACCTACGCCATCATCAGCCAGGAGCGCATCGGCCAGATCCTCAGCTCCAAGCCCATGGACCGCCGCGCCATCATCGAAGAGGCCGCCGGAATCACCCGCTTCAAGACCAAAAAACGCCTCGCTGAGCTGCGCCTGGAGTCCGCCAAGGTCAACCTCGCGCGCGTCAACGACATCTTCGACGAGGTCACGCGCCAGATGAACTCGCTCAAGCGCCAAGCCTCCAAGGCGGAGCGATACAGCCTGTTGCGCGACGACCTGCGCGTCCGGCTGCGCGTGGTCCTGGCCAGCCGCATGGGCCAGCTCGACGTGGAGCAGTCCGAAGTCGCCGCGCAGATCGCCGTCCTCGCCGCGCAGATCGCTCAGCAGTCCGCATCGGTCGATGCAATGGACGCCGAGCACACCGCCGGGGTCGAGCAGGGCTATCAGTTCGATCAGCAGATTCGAGAGGCGGGAGCGCGTGCCAACCACTCCGCAGTCGAGTTGGAGCGCGTCACCGCGCGCATGGCCGCCAACACCGACCGCGTCGCCGAGCTCACTACGCGCATTGCCTCTGGTGGCGACGACCTCGACCAGGCGCGCGAACAGCTTCGCGTGCTCTCCGGCGAACTGGAATCGCAGCGCAGCTTCCTTGAGAACGCCACCGCCGAGGCAACCGTCTCGCGCCAGGCCGCCGAGGCCCAGCAGCAGCGCGCTCAGGAGGCAGTCCGCGCCGTCGCGGCCAGCGAGCAGCAGGCCGAGCAGAACCGTCGCGCCGGCTTCCAGCTGCTGGAGCGCGCCAGCCAGAGCCGCAACCAGCAGGCGCAGGCCGAGGTGGCCCTCGCCGGTCTCGACCGCGAGTCCGAGCGCCTCGTCGCAGAGTCCGACGGAGCGCGCCGCGAGCTGGCCGAGCTGGGATTCGAACGCAGCCAGGTGGCCACTGCGTTCGGCAACGTCACCGAACGCCTGAAGGCGTTGGAGGCGGAGATCGCCAATCTGCAACGCAGCATCGACGCGGCCCGCGAAGCCGAGTCGGCGGCCCGGCGGCGCGGCGACCAGTTGCGCTCGGAGCGTGCCGCGCTCGAAGGCCGTCGCACCTCCATCGAGGGCCTCATCCGCGAGCATAGCTACTCCACCGATACGGTGAAAAATATCTTCAAGGCCAACTCCGCGGGCGCCGCCACCAATACGCTCTCGCCCCTGGGCACCCTCGCCGACTTCCTCGAAGTCGACGGCCAGTACGAGGCCATCGTCGATGAGTTCCTGCGCGACGAGCTGAACTACGTCGTCGTGAAGAGCTGGGACGCCGCCGATGCAGGCGTCCGTCTGCTCGCCTCCGACGTCGCCGGCCGCGCCACCTTCCTCGTCCACGGCGAGGAGGATGCGAACCGGCAACTGGGAATCGCCAATTGCCTGCAAGCTCCCGAGGGAGTCGTCGCGCTCAGGGACTGCGTGCGTGTTCTCAACGGCTTTGGCAATTCGCTGGAGTCCCTGCTGCCCAAGCTGGGCGACGGCTTTATCGCGCCCGATGCGCCCACAGCGCGCAGGCTGGCGGAGGAGCATCCACGCGGCTTCTTTCTCAGCCCCACCGGCGAGGCCTTCCACAACGCCACCGTTACCGGCGGCCAGGTGCGCGCGCAGGGGCCGCTCGCCCTCAAACGCGAACTCACCGAGGTGCAGCGCAAGCTCGACGCCACCGAAGTCGGACTCGCGCAGGCAGAGAATGAAGCGGCAGCCCGCGAGTGCGAGCTGCGCGAACTCACCGCCTCGCTCGACGGCAAGACCCAGCAGTGCCGCGACGCAGAGCGCGAATCGGCCAACTCCGGTGCGGCATTGCGCCAGATGGAGCAGGAGTCCGCGCGCATCGAGCGTCGCCTGCAGGAGTGGGCGCAGGCCGCCGATCGCAACGGCGAGGCCCGCGCGCAGAAGCAGGAGGCCATCGCCCGCCTACAGCAGGAGGCATCTGCCTTCGAGAGCGAGCGCGCCGCGCTGGAGTCGCAATTGGCCGAGTTGCAACAGCAACTCGACGGCCTCCGCCAGCAGCGCGAATCGCTACAGCAGGCCGCCGCCGAGGCCGCCGCCGCGCTCGCAGGCCTGGAAGAACGCCGCCGCAACGCCGCCGCCGCCTTCGAGCAGACACAGCGCATGGCCGACGCGCAGGCCGCGCGCATCGCGCAGATCGAGCAGCAGCTCCAGTCCGCCGGCGCGGAGAAGGTCCATCGCGAGCAGGAGACCACCGAGCTTGCCGCGCAGCACGCCTCCCTCGCCGAGACACGCGCCTCCGCGCTGGCCGATGGCGCCCGCCTCACCACCGAGGCCGCCGAACTCCGCGCGCGCATGGCGGAGCTCGACGCCAAACTCCGCACCCTGCGCCACCACACCG
>JBEKCX010000592.1:0-11411 GCA_050014655.1 Occallatibacter sp.
GGAGCGTTCATTAGGAGTTCCCTCGCTTTCTGGCAGTAAATATACTCCACAGAAACAACCCAGAGGATCGCTCGCGTGGGGGAAAGCAGTCGTTGATAGCCCGAACGACATCAGGGCTGCCGGCATAATGGAACAGCACCCAACCGCCCGGACACACAAACGACAGCCACGACTGACAGTCCTTCCGGCAGCCCTCGTATGAGTGATCGCCATCGATAAACAAGAGATCGAGATCTTGCTGCCATCGCTCGGCAACCTCCGGGAAGCCCCGCGGTGCGCATCTATACGATCTTGACACTGCCTAGTGTTGGCAACGAACTGTGGCCAAATGTCGTCTTGCTGGTCATAGGGCATTGCGTCGTTCCGCCAAGTGTCAACGCAGGCGAGCCGGGCTCCGCACGTCAAACCCGCCGCAAGAAAACCTGCAGACTTCCCTTTGAAAGAGCCAACTTCCAAGGCCAGCCCGCGAGGGGGCACCTTGCGTCCCATCCAGAACAGGAACCGCCCCTCGAGCGGGTGCAGGTAGCCCGGGACATCATACAGTCGCTCTGGTGGCCGCACCTGCCATTGCAGGTAAGCCCGGAGCCCCTTGGATTTAACATACGCAGTTGAAATTCGAGATACCAACATCACCGTGTCAGCCGCCCCTCAGTATTGCGTTTGGTCCCAACTGCGTCCGTGGCGCTCTCTGAACTAATCACGCTCTTGCTTACTTTGTCAACCTCACAGAGCCCGGTCCCGCACCAGTGTCCCAATGAAGTCAGGTCCATCTTGGGCCACTTCAGTTCGCGCCAGAGAGCCAGCATATTCCATTGTTTAATGTCATCGAATACGACGAGCGGCTGAGTTTCGAAATCCAGGCTGCCCAGTTGGGCGACTAGCTTCGGCTCCAAGACACCGTCCTTTGCGGCATCAACAAAAATCAAATCGGCCCGTTTCAACATTGCTCGATGTTTGTCAAACAGTTGCGAATTGCCCAGATCATCGGTGATCTGACATAATTGGCCACTGGAAAAATCCGATTCCTGCAGGCAGATGCGAGGGTAGTCGCGCCAAGGCACGATATCGAACGTGACCACCTGCCCCCCGGCCGGTAAATACTTCAAAAGGGCCAAGGCCGAAAGCCCCTCGGCAGTTCCAATCTCAATCACCAGTCTGGGGCGGAGGAGTTGCACCAGGGCAGCGAGCAAACGGTAGTGCTCGCCAGGCCACAGATTCACAATGCTGTCCGGATATGGGAAGCGGCCTCTCATCCGGTTGCACACGTCTTGCAGGTCAATGTCTCGGGCCAGCATCAAGGCCTTGGCCGCAACCTCCAAGAGGCGTGCCGAGGGACCCGAGACGGCATCATCCTCGGAGTACACCATGCTGTACACCGCGTGGCGCACGCGAACAGGGCTAGGAAACAGCCGAACCTGTATCGTATCGAGGATGCGCTTGCGAAAGCTCGTCGTCAATGTCACGCATCACCTGTACCCTTTTTAGTTTGCTCCAAGGTCCCTCGAGTATCAGACCACGTAGGCGATACCCGGATCTTGTCCCACATCTCCCTCTTGTACCACGCAGGTTGCCATACTTCCCTGCCCATCAGAATCCCGAAATTTCTAAGCACTGGATCGTCTGCATCGCGCCACAACCCAAGTCCCTCGCGGATGCGGTCCCACCTGCGGTGTTTAACCATGGAAACCATGGAGCGCAGAAAGTGCCACCGCAGAGCCTGCGAATGCTGAAGGGCACTGGGTACACCGATGCGGCTTTTATACCTCTCCACATGGACCGCATACATCTGGAACAACCAGAATAACTGCCGCCAAACGTCATACGTCCAAGGGTGGTCGGCTTCTTTGGTCATCAGCGTAATCAGCGGTTCCGGTATATAAGCAACCGTCGAGCCGCACGCCATCCGCAGCCACATATCAATATCAGCGATGAACCCGAACTCCGGATTGAAGAGACCGAAGCGTGCATAAGCGGACGCGCGAGCCATCACAGTTCCCCAGACGCAACTGGTGAACGTGCGAAAAAAATGTTCCGCGATAAGGTCGCCGGCCATGCGAGGCCGGCAGAAGGGTTCGTGCCAGATACGGCGGCTGCCGTCGGCCGAAACCGTTTGGTACGCATTGAAGACGAACTCCGCATCCGGGGTTTCATCCAGCGCATTCTTCCACTTCTCGATTAGATCAGAGCGGAAGATGTCTCCATCGTGGAGGTTAGCGATGTACGTTCCGCGCGCTTGGCTGATGGCAGCGTTCAGGTTTCCGGGCATGCCGAGATTTCGCGAATTTCGGTAGTACCTTATCCGGAAATCACGTTTAGCGTAGTCCCGGCACACCTCCTCCGTATTGTCACGTGAAGCATCGTCGCTGATGATTAACTCAAAGTCGCTGAAGCTCTGACCCAAGATACTATCCAGCGTAGCTGGCATGTATGACCCACGGTTATAGGCCACAAGGCAGATGCTGACCGGATGCACGTATCGAGGTCTTGTCATAGCAGAAGTCTCCGAGGCTCGTAAGCCCATCCCGCCACGCGGGGCAAGGTCCCTCGAGGGTCGAACGGTACCTCATTGGGCCAGACGCGCACCGGGGGGAAACCTCACCTTTAATCTCGAGTAGATATCCGAAATCAGCGATCGTTCCGCACCGCTTAGTTGGCGGATCATGAGGTAAAAGCCGAGCAGCAGACCACTAGGGAATATTACCCCGTAACGGACCTGCACGGATTTAACCATGAACCACGCCAGTGTTCCGAGGCTAACGGGAACGACAACAGCAGTTACGGCACGAGCGGCAGTGCTCATGAGCGCTCCGAATCCATCCCCAGTCTCGTCGGACGCGAGCCGGGGTACCAACCATGCGGATACGCCCAAGTCGGCCACCAACCAAGCGAACGTCGCCCCGCGAATTCCAAATCTGGGGACAAGTAACACACTTATGCCCACGGCCAGTACTGCTTCTCCCAGGCTGACCAATGTAACGCGGTAATGGCGGTTGGTTGCCAGCAAGACAATCATGCTCGGATACCACGAGCCCCACAGCACCAGCCTGGCAAACAGGAATACGAGAGCGATAGGATCAAGGGTGAGCCTGTGTGCCGTCCATAATGGGTAGATGAGCGGAATCAAAGGAAGTACCCCGAATCCCGCTACGCCTACCAGCCAAGTGTTGAACTTGACCAGACCGTGATGAATCCGAACCAATGGCCCACGCTGTTCGAGCGCGTGTAATGCCGTCAGTTCAGGCCAAATAGCCGCAATAAGGAAGCCACTAACGAGCTGCCCGAAGTTTGCTATGGTCCGAAGCGTCGCGAGCCGAGTGACGTCGGCACTGGTAGTCAGCTTTTGCACCACAACCAACGTCAACTGCACCGAGATGTAATCGGCCAAAGGAATGGCAAGGAAGAATAATCCTGGCCCGATCATGCGCACACCGGCACGCCATGTTCCCAGCGATGGCCAGAATTTCAGCCAGGGATACAGGTGGTGCAGGTCGTTCAAGATCCACATGGTGATGCCTATAGCGACCATCAAACGGCCGGCGGCAACCGACGAAAACTCAGCATGTTGCGAAATAAGCGCGAGCGTACAACAGAGCATGGCGGATTGCTGTACAACAGCGATCACAGCGGCTCGCGCCAGTTTCCCGGTAGCACGGTACACGCCGGCAATTACTCCCATGGGTACACCGAGCAGGAGTTCGGCCGAAAGCAAGATGCATACGGCAAAGATGCTGCGGCCGGCCACCGTCTGTAAGCCGAGTAGGCGAGCTAGAGGTACAAATGTGAGCGTAGCTGCTATCGCCGCCAGAATCGCTAATGCGACCGGCAGCTGTACGCGTAGTGCGCTATGCAACGTACGTTCCATCTCCTCCCGATCACCGCGGGCGTAGCTGGCACAAAGCTTGTTGACCACATACGTTTGGAGTCCGAGATCGGTCAGCCGGAGGAACTGCACCATTCCGGTGAGGAGAATCCACTCGCCGTACCGGAATTTCCCCCAGCTGTAGAGTGCAACCGGAACAACCGTGGCCTGGCTGATGACACTGACTATGCCGTTCAGGGACATTGCGCCGACCCCACGGCTGACCCTGCCAACAAAGCCGGCATTCGATATCTTTGCCGGCGAAGCCTGGTCAAGATGCACGGCCGAGGTGATGGCGGTATCGGCCGGAGTACCAAGCGTGCTTGCGGGCGCAACCACAACCGGGGTGGTGGTTGGGCTATCGGCTGTCAACGGCCACCTCCGCCCGCGGGATAGCTGCGCAACTTTCGGACGGGATCCCAGGAGGCAAACTGTTTTCCACCTGGCAAGCGGCTGGCTTTTGCACGACTACCGGCTCATGACGACACAGCAACCTCGACATCACGCTCCGGTGACTCAGCACCCGCCATCCCCGCGTCCTGAAGTAGACAATGGCAGCATGCGGGTCCATCGAGGTAAATGCGTCACAATCAGTATAGGTGTACTGATCGAGCGTGGGATTGAGACGGCGATACTCGAACTCAATTGGTGCACGTCGCAAGAACTTGAACTCGCGTACTAAGCGGCGTGGCATGGCAAAAAGGCCACGCCATGCAAGGTTGTTTCGGATCGGAATAGTTGCTTTCCCGACGCGCTCCAACCAGCTCAGCTCAGAATACCGCCTGATCGGAAGAGCCTTAGCGGCCCACGGTCGTACGTTCCAAGCCGGAGCGAGCACCGCAACCCCCGTGGGCTTAAGCAACCGCTCGATTTCCACGAGTGCTTTTTCTGGATGTGGGACATGCTCAATGGCTGCCCAGCTGAAGATGAAGTCCACCGACTCATCCCGGAGCGGAATTGCTTCCATGTTGCCGTTGATCCTCTTGACTGGGGTACCGATTTTTTTCAGGGCCGGGAAGGAAAAATCCAGACCGATGTAGCCCGGGTGAATGCGGCATAGCGCGCCGACACCGCAACCGAGCTCAAGAATAACGCTGGGTGTAGAGTCTCTTATTCCAACGAAACGCATCCATAACTCAGTCACCTCACGCTGCTCAGGCATCTCTTCGCGACCCCAACGGGCTGGGTCCTCGGCATTGTAGAAGTTATGGTAGCGTTCGTAACTACCTTCTTTGCTCATACTGTCCACTAGCGCGGGCATTAAAATAATGCTCTAGGATAGTGCAGACTCTGTGGTCCCAACTGTGTCCGTCGCGTACGAGTTTGTAACCCGCAGCGGCAATGCGTAGTCGGGTGCTCTGGTCGTTAAGAAGCGTGTAGACGTGAGAGGCAAGCTCGTCCGGGCCGTCAAAACAAACACAGTTTACACCTTCTGTGAAGATCTGTAGAAGGTCGTCGGTGCGTTGCGTTCGTCGGTGCGTTCGTGGAGGAGCAAGCCTCCGCAGGCAGGAATATGAAAGCTGCGGGAAGTGATCCGGTCCCTGGATAACGCTTCAGGTGGACCTTCATCCAAAAGCCCGAGATTGACCTTCGAACAGGATATGGCTGTGGCGTATGCGAAGCCGGTGATTGCCCGGAAAGCCACAAAAGGTCTAAGAGGCGAGGCCTGCGGAAGGTTCTCCCACCGGTTGCCCCAGACTCTTAAGCGCAGTCCGGGCCGTCGCATCACTAAATCTTCAAGAATACGCTGCTTTTTGCGACTCCAACCACCGATGAATGAAACTTCGCAACCATACTCAGCAATATCTTTCGACGAGAGCGCTTGCGGGTTATGCACCATGGGGTCAAAGGCATGCGGAAGATAGCTCACCCGCTCGATCCCGTACAACTGTTGCAGATCGCGTGCTCCGAAACTCTTGGTGGTGAAGATCCAGTCGTACTCCCGCAGCGCGACCGGCAAATATGGGCCGTGGCTGGTCGTGGAAACGTCTGGGTAGTAGCAATAGCACACCGTTCCGGATTCCTTGATGGCGCGCAATGCGTCGGCGGTGACGAACGGACCCTTGAACACCAAGAAGAGGTCGGGCTTAGAGACCTTCACTTGGTTCATCAGGATCCGGTTGAATTCACGCACCGTGATAGGCCTCAGCAGACGTCCGAGCACCTTCAGAGGCATCGACTTCCAGGCGAGTGGAATATAGTCGCCTTCGATGATCGAGGAAGCCTTCACATGAAGCCTGAGCAGAGCGTTGAAGGCTGACAATCCCGTACAGCCGATCCAGTCCTCCCTCAAGACGAGAACGCGCAGATCAGCAGATTTGCCCGACAAGTCCGTGGTTAACAAGACCGCTCGACCCTGCATGCTCACTCAAGCTGCCCTTGCGCTACGCGGACCCATGGAGTGCAGCGCCCCTACTGCGTCCACAAGTTGTTGAGCCACAACCGGGGCATCCTGAGTCTTTGATATCCGGAGTGCGGCTGCGGACATTTTCTCGTAAAGGGGGCGATCTTGGTAAAGGCTCACAATTGCTTCTTTCAATCGCTCCCGATTGCCCCATGGATACACCAAAGCGCTCACCCCGGGTCGCGCCGTGTCGTTTGCCCCGATGCAACCCACGCGATCACTCACAATAGCTGGCAATCCTAAGCAGGCGCCTTCGGTCACCACTAGCGGGTGGGGATCGTACAACGAGGTTACCGCCAGAGCGTCTGCGGCGACGTAGTACTCAGGCATACTGCTTTGGTTTATGAACCCCGTTAAGACCGCGTTGCGCACCACGTTGCGGCGGCAGTATTCCTCAATCGCGCTCCGCTCGGAACCTTCTCCCACCAATAGCGCCCACACGGGTATCCCGTTCTGAAAAGCCGTGTGAGCGGCGGCCACCAGGTCAAGTGGAGATTTCCGCGGCGAGTACTTGCCACAGAACATGACCACGAATGCGTCGGTCGGGATTCGTAGTCCTTCCCTGACCCGCCGTCGCGCCCGTTCGCGGTCGGGCACGGCCGCGAGTAGTTGACTCCGGCCGATTGGATAGGCACCCGGGAAAAGGCGCTCATCCGGCAAACCGTAATGACGGTGGTAAGCGCGGTTGTTGTCCCCCACAAAGAGCGCGCCATCTACACGACTATAGAACTTCCTGACAACGACGGCCTTAAGGAGATGTTTCCATGCCGCCTTGGCGGCTCGCACGTTAGAATCCGAAAATAGCAGCAGCGGTTTGCGCTGGCGGCTCGTCCAACTAGAGACTCTCCAATTAGTGCGATAGGCATAACCGAAGACCTGCACCACGTCAGGGGCGAATCGCTCAAGGGCTTTTTCGACGCCCGGGTTGTCAAACTGCCAGAAGCTCATGTGGCGTGGCCGGCGGGGGATTGGGAGAAATTCGTAGGGATACCCCTCAAGCAGTGGAGTGTCCCAGCAAACCGGTGCCCGAAACTCGGAATCCAAGTAGCTGGTGACACCCCAATCACAGAAGAAGAAGACGCGAAGATCAACGTCCTTAATTTTGGCAATTTCCCGGTGCCACGGTGCGAAGTGCTGAATTGGGTGACTTACAGCAACCGCTAGGCGAATAGGCCGCACTTTAAGACTACCGTTCAATCCAGAATTGAGCTAGTGTTGCCTTATATTAGCTAATTGTGGAAGACTTGACAAATTCAAGGTGTTCAAGGCATACGCAAGGTCAGACCGGTACCAACCACGCTGACGGTTACCAATTTGTGGCGGTACCCGATTCACGTTGTGCTTGGCATCGTAAATGGGACTACACCAGACACAACGGGATTCGTGCCTCCGCCCGGGTCTGGGTCCATCCAGAGCGAGCCCGATGAAACGACAATCTTGCAACGCTTTGCCGCGCTTGGCTTGGCGCACCACACCGATCAGAGCGGAGCGGGAGGTGGCCGGATCTAACGAGAATTTGTAATTTGAGGAGCCCGCGCGTCCGCGTCCGTAGACTTGCCAATTACAAATCACCAATTAGGCCTGAAATGGCCGTAAGGTTGTTTGACCTACGAGACTGCCAGCCACAAACACTGACCCCCGTTAATACGGAAAGGTGCGAATAGGTTGCGTGCGACCGCTGACAGAGTTCTTCTGCATCCAGGTCCACGCACTCGAGACGATGTCGGCGAGATTGCGCTTGGCGGTCCATCCGAGCACTTCTTGGGCCTTCGCTGGATCGGCCACCAGACTCGGAGGATCGCCGGGCCGCCGCGGCCCGATCTTTCGCCGAACCGGGCGTCCCGTGGCCTTTTCCGCTGCCTGGATGACTTCGAGAACGGAGTGCCCTCGGCCTGTTCCCAGATTGACGGCCAGCGAGTCTCCGCCTTTTCCCAAATGTTGCAACGCTCGGACGTGCGCATCGGCGAGATCGTTCACATGAATGTAGTCGCGCAGGCAGGTACCGTCGGGAGTCGGGTAGTCGGACCCGTAGACTTGCAACTCGGGTCCGTTCTCGGTGGATGCGGCAAGCGCCAATGGAATCAGGTGAGTTTCCGGATCGTGGAGTTCGCCAATCTCGCCGCTTTCATCGGCTCCCGCAGCGTTGAAATAGCGCAGGCTCACTGAGCGTAGTCCGTAAGCGCGGCTGTAAGCCTCGAGCGCGTTTTCGAAAAAAAGCTTCGATGCGCCATAGGGATTGACCGGCTCGCGCGGCGTCTGCTCGGCAATCGGAATTTGCCGGGGGACGCCGTACACGGCGCAGGTGGAGGAAAATACGAAGCGGCGGATACCCGCGTCCAGCACAGAGTTCAGCAGGCTGAGCGCCCCGAGGATGTTGTTCCGGAAATATTTGCGCGGGTTCTCGACCGACTCTCCCACATAGGCGTGGGCGGCAAAGTGCATCACCGCGTCCACACGCGCGAGCACTGGCCGGAGCTTCGCTTCGTCGGCGATGTCGCCCTCCACCAGTTCGAAGCCTTGCGCCAGCCGGCGAAACCCGGTGGAGAGATTGTCATAGAGCACGACCTCGTAGCCGGCGCGCCGCAACGCGCGCGCCGCATGACTGCCGATGTAGCCTGCTCCGCCCGATACCAGGATCGCCAAGGAAAACCTCGCATGATTATACGAGTGGACTTGCAACTTCGCGGGAAAATCAAACCGAGCGGTTAACCGAACGCGAACAGCAGGTGCTGTCCGGAGTCTTCGAGGGTCTCGCGAATAAAGAGATTGCGGCGCGAGTCGGGGTGTCGGAGAGCTCAGTCAAAGCCAAACTTCAGCAACTCTTTTCCAAGACCGGCGTCGGTTTGGACTCCTGTTCACGGGCCGAAATTGGCAGTTCGGCATTGGCGGTGAGAATCTCGCGCAGCGCTTGCTGGAAGTCCCGCCCGGCCTCAACGTGCTGGCGCACGTGGTTGACCCACGGGTTGGGGTTCCGTTCGACACGGCGTTTCCCTCAGAACACAAAGGTGAGAGTCCAGGCTTCATGGCCTTCCCCTTTCGCGCGGTGACAGGAGGGGTTGCCGCGACGCGTGCGGCTCAAGGAGAGAGCGCCCGGCAGCGAGTCCGGGCGGAATCTGAAAGCGGCTCAGCAGTTGGAACTTGCGCTGGCGCCAGCAGGCGGCTGTGTTTCAGTGAATTTCAAACCCCAGATTCAGACTTCAGAGTTCATGGTACAATCTGCAAAAATGGCGGTCTTGCAAGATATTGGAATCATTCGTCCAGACCTCGAAGGTAGTCGGGGTCCCGCTGTGTGTGCTTTGCTGACTTGTTGGAGGAACGGTTGATGGATTCAGGGATCGTTCGCCGCCGTAGTGACACTCCAACTCTCGAGCAACTGCCGACCGAGATTCAGTATCCAGCAGCTCCTGCCAGAAATTATGCACCTCTACCAGCGGACGGTTTTCTTCTTCGTGAGTATGGGAGAATTCTCAAAAAGAGAATGTGGGTGGTCATCTCCACATGGCTAATCATTGCAGCATTGGCCACTGTCCACACCCTACGCATGACGCCGGTTTATGACGCGACGGGAAGAATTGCAGTCAATCGCGAGAACTCACTGAATTTGGGTTTCAAAGGCTCGGACCAGGATGCCTTCGCGGCTGATTATGACGACTATAACATCGGGCTGGAAACGCAAGTCGGGATCCTGAGGAGCGACGCCATAGCGTTTCAGGTGATCAAGAACCTGAAGCTAAGCAATAACCCAGCGTTTGTAGGAGCTGCTGCCAAACCGGGTGCCGAGCCGCCTTTGAGCTCTCTGCAAGTGGATGCTCCCTTCGAATCATCGTTGCTCGATCGCTTTCGAAGTGGTCTCAAGCTAAGCGTGGTCCCCAGGACCCGGATCGTAGAGATCCATTACTCGCATCCAGATCCGCATCCGCGACTTGCTGCGCAGATAGTCAACATGCTGATCAACACTTATATCGAACAAAATTTCAAGACGAAGTTTGAATCCACAATGCAAACTTCGGAATGGCTGTCGCAGCAGCTTGCCGATTTGGCGCTGAAGGTCGAAACGTCCCAGGAGAAACTTGTCCGATACCAGAAGGAGCACAACATCCTCGGAATTGACGAAAAGCAGAACATCGTCACTTCCAAGCTCGATGAGTTGAACAAGGAACTAACGGACGCGTTAGGCGACAGAATTCAAAAAGAATCTGCATACAAGTTCGCATCTGCGGGAGATCCTGAAATTTTTGCGAAGGCGGAGTCCAGCACTGTCCTCAACCAACTGAGGACGCAGGAGAGCGATCTCAGGATGAAGTACGCTGAGGCCACTACCCAATTTGGTTCTTCGTATCCAAAGGTGATGCAGCTCGGCAACCAATTGAAGCAGGTGGAAGAATCGATTCAGGCGGAGGACAAGCGTATCGCCTCAAGGGTGCAGAATGAGTACCTCTCTGCCCTTCAGCGCGAAAAATTGTTGAGTACCGCACTTGAGGTCCAGAAGCAAGAAGCCAACCAGCTCAATGAGAGTGCCATTGAGTACAACCTTTTGAAGCGCGATGCCGAATCCAACCGGCAGTTATATGAAGGTTTGCTTCAGAAGCTCAAGGAGGCGGGCGTTTCTGCCGGACTCAGATCGAGCAATATCCGCATCGTGGACCTGGCCCGTGTTCCTACATCGCCTTCGGCTCCGAACATCCCAAGGAACATCATACTCGGTTTAGCACTCGGTTTGTTTGGAGGGGTCGGGCTCGCTTTCGTTTTAGAGAGCTTCAACAACACCGTGAGGACGCCCGAAGAGGCGGAGAGCATTTCCGCTCTGCCATCACTGGGGATCATCCCGCTGAGCATTAAACCGATCGCAAAGAACCGTAAGAATAGTCATCCGCCGTTGTCGTTGAGTTCGCGGTCGTCCGATTCCGCTGATTCCCTACAACTGACTGCGTTCGCTCGTCCCAGATCCGAATTGGCGGAATCTTACCGTGCGCTGCGCACTTCCATTCTGCTTTCCTCGCTCGGCTCCGCACCCAAGGTAATTCTAGTAACCAGTGCTCTGCCGCAAGAGGGCAAGACGACGACAAGCATCAATTTGGCGATAGTACTTGCTCAGCGTGGCGGACGAGTCCTACTGGTGGACGCGGATCTCCGCCGGCCCGGTATTCA
>JBEKCX010000593.1:0-9944 GCA_050014655.1 Occallatibacter sp.
TGCTGGTCTTTTGCTACTTGACCTTCGATCAGGCAGTAGTAAAGGCCTACGAAACAAAGAACTGACGGTCGGTCTACCCGCTCAGGTGTGGCGACCTGGCCGAGTTCCGCGTGCTCTCCTGTCCGGCCGATCTGCGCCAGGACGATCTGGCCGAAATGTTCGACAAGTACAACCTGCACGAGCTGCCGGTGGTGGACCTGCAGGGCCGCATGGTGGGCGTGGTGCAGGCCGACCACGTGATCAGCTTCCTGCGCGAGAAGTTATAAATAGGGAAGCGATGAGTCCGTCCGCCGTCAAGTCGTTTACCGCCGTGCTGGAGCCGCTGGGGACGGGGCTCGGGTGGGTGGTTGCGCGGATTCCCTTCAATCCAGTCGAAGCGTGGCCGGAGCGGCGCGGCACGAGGGTGCGCGGAGAGATCGAGGGATTCGCCTTTCGTACCTCGCTGTTTGCCAGCGCGCCCGGCGGAGGGTACTTTCTGCTGGTGAACAAGAAGATGCAGGCGGCGGCGAGAGTCAATGTGGGGGCGCGGGTGCGCATCCGGCTGGAGCCGGACCTGGAAGAACGCCCCGCAACCGTCCCGCCGGAACTGGCCAAGGCGCTCAAAGGCGACCGCCGGCTGCGCAAGTGGTTCGACGGGCTGAGCTACTCCAATCGCAAGGAGGCTGGCGCCTGGGTCAGCGAGCCGAAGAGCGCCGCCAGCCGCAAGCGGCGCGCCGAAAGAATGGCCGAGCGGCTCCTGCAGGCTCTGGAAGGAGAGGCCGAGCTGCCACCCATTCTTCACGCGGCCTTTCTGCGCCAACCCCAGGCGCGCAAGGGATGGGAGGCCATGACGCCGTCGCAGCGGCGCAATCAACTGCTGGGGATCTTTGGCTACCAGAGCGTCGAGGCCCGCGAGCGCCGCGCAACCAAAGCTGTCGAAGAGGCCTTGCGCGTGGCCGGGAGAAGCTCCCATGCGGTGGTGCACTAGAAAGAAACAGGATTGTAAGTTCAACAAAACAAAGACAATCTTAAGAATTGTGCGCCCAGTTAATGCACAGAAAACCGATGGAGTAAGAACGTCAGCAGCAGAAATCGGGCGAGAAGGCCAGTTTTGCAGATAATTTGTACCGAAGTTTCCACAGCGGCATATAAGCGGCTCATTATGAATGATTTATATGGCAAATACTGTGGAAAGCACGGGCGTTTAGCGCACGCTTATCCAGAGAAGTAACCGCTTTTTGCACGTTCGCGCAGTTCTTTATTTCCCTACAATGTGAATGTCAGCCGCCACTCCAAAGGCGGCGACACCCAAAGAGGTCAGGCGTTTCGCGGTGTCCAAGACCACGATGAACCTGACCTCTAGGGACCCGTGAGAAAATCCTACCACCAAAATCTGTGGAACTCGCGGATAGAGCGGACGAAACACCCGCTCCCTAGTTGAGCCGGTCCCGCAAAGCGGCGGCCAGGTCGAAGAGGCCTTGCGAGTGGCCGGGAAGGCTTCCCGCGCTGTCGACTGAGCAGGTTCCGACGGCTCCGAGCTGCCGCAGCAGAGATGGCGGCAACGGACACAATCCACTTTTTCGTAACTTGGCGGCTCCTTCGAGCGTCTAAACAAATGAGATGAGTATCGCCGCGTCTGTTCGCCCTTTTTTCGGTCAAAGCTCTTCCGCTGCAATTCAGGATCAGGCGCGGCAGGAAAGCCTTGCCGTATCCGCCGGGCTCAAGCGCCAGGACCCCGGACTGCTGGACGAGCTGATCGTCCGCTACCAGCACCGTCTGATGCGCTATCTGCTCTTCCTGACCGGGAACCGGGAGATGGCGGAAGACCTCTTTCAGGAGGTCTGGATGCGGGTGCTGGTGCGCGGGTCGCAGTTCAACGGCCAGTCGCGATTCGATACCTGGCTGTTCACCATCGCCCGCAACCTGGTGATCGATCAGAAGCGCAAGCGCACCATGTCCAGCCTCGACGAGCTGTTTGACGGCGGAGGTGACGACGACCGGCCCATGAGCTTCGAGATTGCCGACGGCGCGCCCACGCCCGTGGACCGCTTGTCCAGTTTCGAGGACCGGGAACGGATTGCCGCGGCGCTGCTGCAGATGGATTCGCTGCATCGCGAGGTGCTGGTGCTGCGCTTTCACGAGGAGTTGTCGCTGGAAGAGATCGCCAAGGTCACGCGCGCGCCTCTTTCCACCGTAAAATCAAGGCTTTACCGTGGTCTTGCCGCCATCAAGCCCAAGCTCGAACGCGCTCTTCCGCGCTTTCAGGGGGCGGTGTGAAGACCGCAGGGCTGGCCGAAGGCGACGCCGGCTCCGGCGCCGGCCGCGATCTGCTTTCGGCTCTGGCCGGAAACCAGGCCGACCGGGAATGCGCCGTGGCCTACCGCACCCGCCGCGTGGTGAGCGCCTCGCTGGGTGTGATGCAGGAACAGAAGGCAGGGCGCAAGCGCGTCCGCTGCGTTGCGCTGGCGGCGGTTTTGGCCATTCTCCTCTTGCTGGGTCCGCTGGTCTGGCTGGTTGGCGACACCCTGATTGAAGAGGAGCACCTGACCAGCCCGGCGAGCCAACTGAGCGTGTGGATCTTCTTCTTCGGCGCGGCGCTGCTAGCCTCGGCGCTGCTGGCGGGGTGGCTGCGGCGCAAGTCCTGATTCGAGACCTCGCGGCAAGCGGCTCCAGCGCTTCAAAATGCGCGCAACTTCCGGAATTGCTCCTTCGTCCATCTAAAAGCGGTCAGGCTGTGCTTGATCCGCTGAAGGACCCTCCGAGGGAGGGGTTGTTCTATGGGCGATCCGCAATCCATCTCCGCCAATGAAGACTCGCGGCTGATCCCGGTGTGGTCCATCGTGCTGGCCAGCGCGGCCTTTGTTTTTGTCGAGTACTATTTCTGGCTGGTTCTGCCGGAGCAGCAACACCATCTGCCGCCGATCGGAGTCCGCGTCTACCTCAACCTTTCGTGGGGCATTCTGGCCGCCCTCTACTTCCTGATGGTGGGCTACGTCAGCAGGGACGCGCCGCGCCGGGCCATGAGCTCGCGCTTCTGGATGCTGATCTGCTTCGTGATGCCGGCCGGCATCGGCGCCGTGCTTTACTTCCTGCTGCGCCAGCCGGAGGTCTCGCGCTGCCCAAGCTGCTCGACGCACGTGCAGAGCGACTTCCACTACTGTCCGCAGTGCGATTACCGGCTGGCCGCCAACTGCGGCCACTGCTTCTCGACCGTGCGCACCACGGACCTGTTCTGCACCCGCTGCGGCCATGAGCTGGCCAAGGACCACATGCCCGCCCGCCTGCGCGCGCTGCCGGAATAGAAGCGCGCCTCGACCGCCTGCCGACTTCCAGACCGGCCCAGGCGGCGATTGACCGGGCCGGGTTCCCTTCCTACAATCGAAGTTCCGGTCCTCATGCCCATCTCTGCGCTCATCATCGACGACGAACAACTGGCCCGCGACGAGCTGCAGTACCTGCTCGACCAGGTCGGCGGCGTGGAGGTGGCGGCGCAGGGAACCAACGGCATCGAGGCCGTGGACCTGATTGAGGAGCACCATCCGGATCTCGTCTTCCTGGACGTGCAGATGCCGGGCCTGGACGGTTTTGCCGTAATCCAGCGGCTGATGGAGCGCAACCGCTCACGAACAGCCGCGGGCAAGGAAGCCCAGCCCCTGCCCCAGGTCGTCTTTGCCACCGCCTATGACCAGTACGCCGTGCGCGCCTTTGACGTGAACGCCGTCGATTACCTGTTGAAGCCCTTTGACCGCTCCCGCGTCGAGCAGGCCGTGGAGCGGGTGCGCGGCCGCCTGGCGGGCGGCGCTTCAATGGCTGCCGGGGCAGGCCAGCCGTCGGAGTCCCGCGCCGACTCTCCCATCGAGTCGCAGCTCGATGCGCTGCTGCGGCTGCTCAAAAGTCCGCCGGGCGCCTCGCGCGCCTCGCAGCCGGCAAGGCTCAATAAACTGATCATCCAGGCCCAGAGCCGGCTGCTGCTGGTCGATCAGGCCGATATCTGCTATGCGGCCATCGACGAGGGCGTGATTCGCATCGTCACGCAGAGCTTCGAGGGGCACTCCAAGTGCCGCACCCTCGAAGAGCTGCTGGAGCTGATGGACCCGGCGGTCTTCTGGCGCGCCCATCGCGGCTTTGTGGTCAACATCAACCACATCCGCGAGGTGGTGCCGTGGTTCAAATCCAGTTATCAGCTGCGCATGAACGACAAGCGGCAGACCGAGATTCCCGTCAGCCGCGCGCAAACCCGCCGCCTGCGCGAGCTGTTCAACCTGTAGCGAGCTGCCGGAACGCTGGAAGCGGGTGAGGCGAGTGGGGGGTATGGACCGGGCAGATGCCTGACAGATTGGACCGTGGTCAGTGAGCAGTTGTCAGTTTTCAGTTGTCGGTGGTCAGTTGTCGGTGGTCAGTTATCAGTTGCGGGTGGACAGTGAGGCATTGCTTTCCTTATTTCCTTTGTGCGCCCGAGGGAGGGAATTTTCCGCAAGGGCTGTGGCGCTCAGCCGGGGAGGGGATGAGGCCGCGGGGAGCCGCCGCTGACATGCGCAGCAATTCCGAAGCGCCATAAGAGCGGTTGCCTTGGCTATAAATTATGGCTATAATGAGAGCATGGATATCAGTACCGCGGAAGCCAGGAATCGTTTCACTGAGCTGATCAGGGTGGTCGAAGGCGGCGAGCAGGTGGTCATCACCCGTCATGGCCGTCCCGTGGCCCAGATCGCTCCGCCGCCCGCGGAGCGCCGGAAGGCGAGGCTGGGCGGCATGAAGGAGCGCATCCGTCTCTTGCCCGGCTGGGACGCGCCCGTCGATCCGGACCGCTTTCTGGAAGGTGATATGTGAGCGCGAGCGCCGGGGCGGACGGCTTCCTTCTGGACACTTGCTCGGCTCTGCTGGCTCTGGCCGACCCGGATGCGCTCTCGCCAGCGGCGCGCAAGGCGATTCTTGCCGGACCGAATCATCTCAGCGTGGTCTCGTACTGGGAGGTAATGCTCAAGAGCATGAAAGGCGCTCTGGATGTGGGCGATCCGCGCGCCTGGTGGTTCGACGCGCTGGAGCAGTTGGCCGCCACTCCCCTGGCGCTGCGTCCCCAACACGTTGCCGGCGTCTACGGGCTGCCGCCGATCCACAAGGATCCATTCGACAGGATGCTGATTGCGCAGGCTGCGGGGGAAGGGTTGGCGCTGGTGACCACCGATGGCGAGATTGCGCGGTATGCGTCGAAGGGCTTGCGGGTGGTGGGGTAAGGGACGAGCCGGCCTGCTTATGAACGAGGTGGATTGAAGTTCGAGCTTTCCCACCCTTTCGTCCGCTGCGGCGGACGAAAGGATGGGGCACGGGGCATTGGTAAGGCTACCGGCCTGTTCATCTCTGGACTCAACTCGCCGCGGCGGGTAGGGCTGCTCAGTACGGGGAGAATGATCTGCGACGCGCAGAGTGTGGCTAAAATGCCACAGGACAGAGTTGCTACTTGCCGTCTAATCTATCGTTTGCAATAGTTTTCCACAGCTTGGGGAGCGAATTATTGGCCAATCCCGCGCATCTGGAACAGACCATTGCGGGTTCAATCGAGTTTGCGGGCGTGGGGCTGCATTCCGGCGCGCCGGTGAAGATGCGGCTGCTGCCCGCGCCGGCCGGCTCGGGCATCGTCTTCCGGCGCACCGACCTGGACAACTTTGAAATCCCGGCCATTGGCCGCTACGTGGCCAAGGTCAGCTACGCCACCAGCTTGATGCGACAGGGCGTGCTCATCTCCACCACCGAGCACCTGCTCAGCGCGCTCATCGGCATGGGCGTGGACAACGTGATTGTGGAGTTGGACAACCTGGAACTGCCCATCCTGGACGGCAGCGCCCAACCCTACGTGCAGGCCTTTCACGATGCCGGCATCCACGCGCAGCGCCGCCGCCGCGAGACCGTGCGGGTGCTGCATTCCGTCGAAGTGCGCGAGGGAGACAAGTTCATCGGGGTCTATCCCGGCTCCGGCTACAGTATTGAATACACCATCGACTTCCCCGCGCCGGTGGGTCACCAGAGCGCCAGCGTGGACCTGGCGGCCGAGACCTACGGCACGGCCATCGCCCCGGCGCGCACCTTCGGCTACAAGAGCAACGAGAAGCAGATGCGCGATATGGGCCTGATCCGCGGAGCCGGACCGGAGAACATTATCATTCTGGGGCAGACTGGCCCGATAAACGGCCCGCTACGCTTCGAGGACGAGTATGTGCGCCACAAAGTGCTGGACCTGATCGGCGATCTGGCGCTGGCGGGAAGGCGCATCGAGGGCCACGTGGTAGCCGAGCGCGCCGGCCACGCCATGCACACGGCGCTGGTTTCGCGTTTGCTGAAGGACCGCTCGGCCTGGGAGCTGGCACACATACCGGTGGAGACGGCGCCCGCCGAGGCGGCCAACCCGGCGACCCTGGCGGAGTATTCTCTTTCCAGTCCGGCGTTGATGGGCGCGTAAGGCAGAGATCAGAGATCAGGGATCAGTCTTACGAATCCCTGCGTCCGCCGCTCCCCGATTGCAACTTTTCCGCCTCCGGCGCGAGGCTGGGAGGCTCAATGCGCACGCAACCCCCTCCACTTCCGGTACCATACTTGAGGTACCTATTCGACAATGAGCCTGAAAGCCAAGCTGGAAGCTGTCATCTACGCCGCGGAGGAGCCGGTCACACTGGCCCAGCTCGCCGCGCACTTTGCCGCCGATGCCCTGGAGTGGAAGGCGGAGCGGGAAGCCGTGTCTGCCGCGCAGGCTGCGGAGTCCGCGGACCAGGCCGAAGCGAACCCCGACGCTCTCTTCCTGTTGCCCACGCCGGTTCACGAGCAGATCGTTTACATGGGGTTGGACGAGGCCCTGGCCGTCGCGTTGCCGGCTGAATCGCCAGCCGCGCACGAAGAGGCCGAAGCGGCGCCCGCCCCCGACGTGAGCCAAGCGACCAGCGCAGAGCCCGCTGACGCCTCTGCCGTTGATGCCGACGCCGAGCTGGAGGCCCGCCGCATTGCCCGCCAACGCGACCGCGAGGTGCGCGCAGTCATCCGCTCACTGCTCGACGAGCTCATCGCCAGCTATGCCTCCGACGACCGCGGCATTGAGATTCGCGAGATCGCAGGCGGCTTCCGCATGGCCACCAAACCCGAGTGCCACGACGCGGTTCGCTCCTTCGTCAAGAGCCTCAAGCCGGTGCTCAGGCTCTCCCTGCCCGCTCTGGAGACCCTGGCCGTCATCGCCTACAAGCAGCCCGTCACCGCGCCTGAAGTGAACGAGATTCGCGGCGTGGATTCGTCCGCCGTCTTCGGTTCGCTGCTGGCCCGCAAACTCATCGCCACCGCCGGGCGCAAGCCAGTCATCGGCCGCCCCATCCTCTACAAGACCACCCGCGAGTTTCTGGTTCGTTTTGGCCTCAAGGACGTCTCCGAGCTGCCTTCCATGGAGGAGTTCGAAAAGATGGCTGCTATCGAATTCGACGAGCCTGAACTCTTATCCGGCTCGGAACCGGCCTCATCCGAGACAGCGGGCTCAAGTCTTGAACTGAGTCTGGAAGAGGAAGAAGCCGGCGAGGAGGAGCTTCCAGGCGAAGTTGCGAACTCCGCGCCTGCAATCCCTGAACCCACCGGGACCGCCGTGACGGCGGCCCGCAATGAAACGCCAATCCCCAAAGAGGTCGCGCCTGCCGCGCCTCCGGCCACCGAGCAGGCAGAAACCGAGAGTTCCCCAAATGGCGAAGAAAAAGACCGGCAAGCCCAATGATCTGAAACCCCAATCGGCCGAACCCGAACTAGCCCCCGCGCCCGAAATCGAGATTCCCCAAGCCGCGATAGCAGACCCCATCGGAGACGTAACCGACGGAGATGCCGGAGCCGCGCCCGCAGCCGAGTTCGAATCCAAAACCGAAACCGAAATCGAAGCCGAAGACAGCCCTGAGCCGGAAGACAGCCCTGGGCCGGGTTCCGAAACCGGCCCCGAACCCAGCGAACCCGACTCCGAGCCGGAGTTCAGTCCCGAGCCTCGTCCCCCCGCCAAGCTCGAGCGCCTGCAAAAAATCCTCGCCAAGGCCGGCGTGGCCAGCCGCCGCAAAGCCGAGGAACTCATCGAGCAGGGCCGCGTCCAGGTCAACGGCACGGTCGTCACCGAGCCCGGCACCAAGGCCGACGCCGCCCGCGACCACATTCGCGTCGACGGCAAGCTGCTCCAGGGGCCGGAGCGCCTCCGTTACTTTGTGCTCAACAAGCCGCGCGGCTTTGTCACCACCGTCAAGGATCCCGAGGGCCGCCCCACGGTGATGCAGTTCTTTGACAAGATGCGCGAGCGCCTCTACCCCGTCGGCCGCCTCGACTACATGACCGAAGGCCTGCTCCTGGTGACCAACGACGGCGAGCTGGCCAACCGGCTCACCCGCGCCGGCTCCGGCGTGGAGAAGACCTACCTGGTCAAGGTGGCCGGCCAGCCCAGCGAAGCCGAGCTCGACCTCCTGCGCGGCGGCGTCGCGATAGAGCGTGATAAACCTGGCTCTCCCCAGGTTCGCACCGCCCCGGCCCGCGTCCGCCAGGTCCGCCAGGGCGACAATCCCTGGTACGAAGTGGTTCTCATCGAGGGCCGCAACCGCGAACTGCGCAAGATGTTCTTGGAAATAGGCCACTTCGTCGAGAAGATTCGCCGCGTCGGCTACGGCCCGCTGGTTCTCGATCAGGAGCCGGGAAACCTGCGCGAACTCGAGCCCGAGGAGCTCGACGCGTTGCGCAAGGCCTCCGAAGGCAAGCTGCGCACCCCCAAAGCCAAGGAACTCCGCCGTAGAAACGCGGCCGATGCTGGTCAGTTGCCCACCGTCGCTCCCCGCGCCACAGGCTCGCGTCCAGCCAGGCCGTTCCCGGCCAAGTCATTTGGCGAACGTCCCGCCGCCGGACCAAAAGATTACCGTCCCAAAAGATCCTTTTCCGAGGACCGCAGAACAGATCGCCCCGCTCGCTCTGCCGGCAAGGGATTCGGCGCCGCACGGCCTGCTGGCCGCCCATCTGCCCGTCCCGCATGGCAAAAGGACGACCGGCCCACTCGCCCGCCAGCGCGCTTTGCCGCCGGCTCGAACACTGAAAACCGTCCAGCGCCAGGCAAACCGTACGGTGCTAAAGCGCCCGCTGCACGTCCTTACGGAGACAGGCCCGCAACCGGTCGCGCCTTTGGGGCCAAGCCCGCTACCGGCGGCGGTTTCCGGGAAAGACCGGCTGCCGGCAGGCCATTCGGCGGCAAGCCCGCCGTTCGCCGGCCCTACGGCGATAATCCGGCCGCTCGACGGCCCTACGGCGATAAGCCCGCCCCCGGCAAGCCAGCTTGGTCAAGACCGGCTTCAGCGGATCGGCCGTTCCCGAAGCGCCCGTTCGCTGCCCGTCCCGACGCCGAGGCCTTCAAGGATGCCGGCCCGCGCAAACCCTCCCGCCTTCGCATCGACGCGGTTCAGCGCGAGGAGCGTCCCGGCCGTCCCGTGGCGCCCCGCACATATTCCGGCCGGCCAAAACCGAGCCGCCCCGCTTCAGACCGGCCGGCCTCAAGCCGGCCCGGTTCCAATCGCCCATTCCGCGCCGAAGGAGGCTTGGCGCGCCCCTTCACCACCAGCAGCGGCAAGCCCCGCGCAGGCGGCGCGCGCCCCAGCAGTAAGCCCGTGGTCCCCACGTCCGCCGCGGCGGATTCGTCCGTGGGGCGGAAACCCGGCTGGAAGCCCAAACCCAGCTTCGGTGGCCCTGGCAAGCCCGCTTCCAGTGCCCGTTCCAAGCCCAGGCCCGGCAGCTCCAAGTCCGGCTACAAGGGCAAGCCCTCCGGCCCCAAGCGCACCGGCTCACCCGGCGGAAAGAAGCGATAATCCTGATTGTGATCCCGGAAGAGTTCAAACCCAACTTTGAAGCCGGGGCCAATCAGTTGACGTTGAATCGGATGGCCTAGCAACCACAAAGGAGCCCCAATGGCAAACACCTTTGGCACCGACATT
>JBEKCX010000594.1:0-7298 GCA_050014655.1 Occallatibacter sp.
AGTAGTTGCGGGCGGCGTTGTAAAAGGCCTTGAGCGATACAGGGCTATCCGCAGAAGTGGGAGCGGCGGGAGCTTGCGGAGCAGGCCCCTGCACAATCGGCCATGGATCGTCGCTCTCGCGGCAGTGGACCGACCAATCTCCTGTAGGCTGCGCTGGCAGATACGCGCCGCTGCACACCATTCCCGCAACGTAGGCCTCGAAGCCCTCACCGCCCGCCGCTGGAAGAATGACTGCGCGAGGATCCCGCGCGAGCGGCCTCGCCTGGCCGATGGCGACCCGCTTTCGCTCCCGCCAGCCCGCGGCGGTGTGGCCGTAGATCACGATCTCTTCCGGCTCCACGGCAACCAGGCCATCCGCGGTTTCGAGCGCCGCCAGAACCGCTTCGCCGGTAGTGAGCACGGTCTGCTTGCGCAGCGTAATTCCGCCGCCGGCCGGCGTCTGCCGCTGTGCGCCCGGCTCCACGCGCACCATCGCCACGCGCGTTTCGCTGCCCTCGATCACCTCGGCCACCCACAGCCGCTCGCGCAGATTCTCGCTGAGAGTCACGCGGATGGAATTGGCGCTCTCGACGCCCGAAGCCAGAACCCCATGAGCCTTCAAATCCTGTTCCAGTGCCAGCCGAATTGCTGGGATTTCTTCGCTGGGAACCGTGGAGAGGTTGCGAATGGCGAGATGCGCCTGGCCCGGACCCAGGATTCCGGCAATCTGCTCGGCCAGGCTCGCGGCGGGCTGCTCCCATTGGCTGGGTGCGGGCGCGGCGCTTGCCGCCTGACCGACCAGGCCGCTTGCAACTATCAGGACGACGGCTATCGGCCAGACCAGCTTCATTGAATTCAACTTTCCTCGATTGTTTCGCTTGCGCGGATTATATCGGTTTGAGGCGGCGAACCTTATGAGTGAATTGTTGCACGCGGATTCGCTCCGGCGGGGCGGGCGTCTCAAACTCCCACCCCGCCGGAGCCTCTCTTCAATGCCCCGGCGCCGGCGCGTCCTGGCTGTCCATCTCCTGCTTGACCACCGGGCTGTTCGCCATGCTCTTGAAGACGTCGTTGGCAAAGAAGAACTTGCCGTCCGAGGGCACCATGAGCACCTGGATCTTGTCCGAGAGCCGCTCGGCCACGATCTTGTTGATCAGCAGGGGCGACTTGTTCAGCAACTCCGCCTCGCTGGTCATGCGCTCCGCATTGGCCTTGGCCATAAGGCGCACGCGGTTGGCCTCGGCATCGGCCAGCAGGTTGCGGCGCTCCAGCTCGGCCTTGCTGTCGATGACCTTGGCCTGGGCGTCGGCCTCCGCGTTCTGGATGGTCGCTTCCTTGCGCGCCTCGGCCTCCAGCTTGCTCTGCTCGATCTGCTTCTCCTTCAGCGGCAGCGTGTATTGCATGGCGTCCGCCTCGCCCTTGGCCTCCACTACGCGCGACTGAGCGTCGCCCTCGGCCTGCTTCACCTTCTGGCCCGCCTCCGCTTCGGCTTGCAGCTCGGCAATCTTCACCTGCTTCTGCTGGATGTCGGTCGTCACGCCCATCTGCTCGTCCTCCTGCTCCTTCAGCAGCAGCCCTTCCAGGCCCTTGGCGTACTCTTCGGGCAGTTGAATGTCGGAGAGCATCACCTCTTCCACCACAATGCCGTCGGCGTTCAGCTTGCGGGTGATGATGGCCGCCGCCTTGGCCCGCACCTCCTCGCGCTTGGTGCTGAAGATCTCGCGCACGGTGTACTGCGGCGCGAGTTCCCTCCACGCGCTGGCCACCACCGGCGGCACCAGCTCCTGATCTACCGGCTGCGGCATGTGCGCCTGTACGCTGTCCAGCCTGTTGGGATCGAGCCGGTACCGGACCGTCACCGCCAGCCCGATGTTCAGCCCTTCGAGCGACTGCACGGTAAGCCCGTTCTTCGGCGCCGCGGCCTTTTCGCCCGCTTCCGCAACGCCTGCCGTGAAGAGGTGATCGCGCAGGTCGAAGGTCTCCACGCTTTCGATGAACGGCGTCACAAAATGCAGGCCCGGATAGAGCGTCCCCGGCATCGTGCCGCCGATCTGGCTCACGCGCACACCGCCCATCCCGCTGGGCACCACCACGATGCTCGAGGCCGCCAGCAGCGGCAGGCAGGCCACGATTGCCAGCGTTAGCGAACCGCGCCACGGAATCGCTTCCGGTTCCGTCATCTTGGTTTTGGCCAATTCGCCTTGGCCGGGCTCCGTCTCGCTCGCTGCCCTGCGGCGCGCGCTCAAGATGCGGATCGCGAGTTTGTAAAGTGGAATTCCCAACGCGGCAGCCAGCAACAGCACTCCCGCAACCGTCAGCAACAGCTTCAATGCGATCATTGTCCTTCTCCTTTTTGCTTGTTCAGATTGTCCAGATGGTTGAAATTGCCGCGCTCCCTTTGCTTCTCGCTTCCCGGCCAGGGAGCCACCAGCAGCCGGACCAGCCCTCCGTACGTCAACTCCTCCAGCAGCAGCGCCGCCACCACCGGCAGCACCGCCGCTCCCAAGCCATTCATTGCTTCCGTCAGCAGATTCATCTCAGCCCCTCCTTACAGCGCGGCAACCAGGGTTGCAATCGCGCCGGCTGCCGGATTCGCCTTCTGGGTGTTCTTGGCCTCGGGGGCCTGCGCCTTCGCCGTAGCCGTAGCCTGCGCCTGAATCTGGCCCGCCGCCGGCGCGGCCTGTGCCGTCTCGACCGTCTGCGCAGCCGCGGCTGGATTCTGTCCATCGCCAAACAGTTGCGCCGTCTCCTGGTTGTGCTCGCCCACCAGCTCCACCGTGTCGCCCACGGCCACCAGCTCGTAAAACTCCTCCAGGTCGGCCTGGGCCATGCGGATGCATCCATGCGAGGCGGCCTTGCCGATCGACTTCGGCTCGTTGGTTCCGTGGATTCCGTAGCCCGGCTTGCTCAGCCCCATCCAGCGCGTGCCCACCGGATTGCCCGGTCCCGGCAGAACGGTCTTGCCATTGTGGTGGTAGGTGGGGTTGGCCACGCGCCGCGCTATGGTGAAGGTGCCCACCGGGCTGGGCGTCGAAGGCTTGCCCACCGCCACGCTGTAGACCTTCTTCACCTGCCCGTCCTCCACCAGGGCCAGCTTGCGGTCTTCCAGGCTCACCACGATCACCCGCTTTACCACCCCAGCAGCGAGGACCTGTTGCTGGGGGCCCCGGTTCTGCGCTTCGGCCGCAACGGCCTTCTGCTCGGAACTCTGCTTCTCCACCTTCTCGTTCGCCGCGCCCAGCGCCATCGCCTGCGCCGCCAGAACCATCGCCGTCCCCGCCACCGCTGCCATTCTGCTGAGTCTCTGAGCCGTCATCGTATCCCCCGGTTTCGCTTTCAAATTGCCTGCGCCCAGACAAAGTGCAACCGGCTCGCCAATCGTCGGCGATTGAAAACAAAGAGGTTATGGATGGATAGGGAAGGGAAGTGCGTGTCACCGCTTAGACGCTGTGTGCGCGCTGACACGCGCCGCGGCGGAAGGAACCTATCGCGCCCGCGGATGCGTGCGGTCGTAGACCTGGGTCAGTTGCGCCGTGGTGAGCTGCGTGTAGCGCTGGGTAGTGGAGAGCCGCTCGTGGCCCAGCAGCTCCTGGATGGCTCGCAGGTCGGCGCCCTCCTCCAGCAGGTGCGTGCCGAAGGCGTGGCGCAGCGTGTGCGGATGCACGCCGGCGGAGAGCCCGCGCAGAATGGCGATGCGCTTGACGATGCGGGCGACGCTGCGGGTGGTGAGCCGCGCCTGGCCGCCGGGCTTGCCCAGGCCGCGCAGTTGCAGATTGACGAACAGCGCCGGGGTCTCAATCTCCTTCGCTTCGCCGGCTCCGGCCAGCCGCGCCGACCGCTCGGCGAGATAAGCCCGCAGCGCCTCGGCCGCCGCATCCCCCAGGGGAACATAGCGCTGCTTCTGGCCCTTGCCGCGCACCAGAACCGCCTCGTTGGCCCAGTGAATGTCCTCCAGATTCAGCCCCGTCAGCTCCGCGTTGCGAATGCCGCAGCCATACAGCATCTCCAGGATGGCCTTGTCCCGCGCCGGCCAGCTCGCCGCGTCTTCGCCCACCGAATCCACCACCCGGTTCATCTCCTCGATCGACGGAACGCGCGGCAGATGCTTGGGCAGCCGCGGCGTAGCCACCAGCGCGGCCGCATTCTGCTCCAGATAACCGGCCCGCGCCAGCCACTTGAACCAGCTGCGAATGGCGGCCAGCGCCCGCGCGGCCGAGGCTTTCGAGAGCCCGCGGTCATAGAGCGTGCCCAGGTAGGCGCGGATGTGGGTGTGCTCGACGCGGTCCACCGTCTGCGCAGCGCCGTAACGCTCGGCGATAAATCCGGCAAAATCGCGCAGTTCGCGTTCATAGGCGCGCAGGGTGTGCGCCGAGGCGCCGCGCTCGTTGGCCAGCACGCGCAGATAATCGCCCGCCAGCGCATCGAGCGGAGAAGCCATCGCCGGCTCGCTCATGCCGTCCGCCCAGTCTCGCTCGTCCGCGGGAGAAGATGAAGATGTTTGCGCGGATCGCGAGGGGTCTCCAAAGGCTTACCCAGATCCGCCTCGGCCTCCAGCTCCCTACGCCGCCCGCGCGGATGATGCTGGCGATGCACGGCCTTCAGCCGGCCCAGCGCCAGGTGGGTGTAGACCTGGGTGGTAGAGATGTCGGCGTGGCCGAGCAGCAACTGCACGCTGCGCAGGTCGGCGCCGTGCTCCACCATGTGGGTGGCGCAACTGTGGCGCAGCCGGTGCGGGCTGGCGGCGCCATTGGCCGCCTTCACCACGTGCCAGACCCATTGGCGCGTCAGCGGCATTCCGCGCAGAGAGAGAAAAAGCCGGGCAGGATCCTGGCGGCCCGCACTGCCTCTGCGTGCCGAGCTGATGCGCGCCAGGTGCGGCCTGCCCTCGCGCAGGTAGGTCTCCAGCGCCTCCAGCGCCGTGCGGCCCAGGGGCACGATGCGCTCCTTGTCGCCCTTGCCGCGCACCTGCACGCGCCCGGCGTCCAGGCCCAGATCGCCGGTGGAGAGTTCCGTCACCTCGGAGACGCGCAGCCCGCCCGCGTAGAGCAGTTCCAGAATGGCGCGGTCGCGCAGCGCCGCGGCCTGCGCCTGGGGATGCGATGCGGCCAGGCCGGCCCGCTCCAGCATCTCCGCCACCTCCGGCTCGGCCAGCGACTTGGGCAGAACCTTCCATGCCTTGGGCGATTCGATATTCACCGTGGGGTCGTGATGGATGCGGCGGTCCAGCAGCAGCCACTTGTAAAAGCCGCGCAGGCAGCTCAGTTTGCGCGCCGCCGAGCGCGAGTCGATGCCGTGCGCCCGCAGATGTTCCAAAAAGCCCGCCACGTCCTGCTGCGCCGCCGTCAACAGCACGCCGTGGCGTCCGTTGATGAACTCGGCGAAGGTCTTCAGGTCGCCGTCATAAGCCTCGCAGGTGAGCGGGCGCAGCCCCTTCTCCACGCGCAGATACGCCTGGTAGTCCTTCAGAAGCGAAAGATTGCCCGCATGGTCCACACTTCCGATTATCGGTGCGCTCGACCCGTCTTTACCGGCGCGGGCGAGTTGACCGTACCTCGTTCATCAAGGAATCAACTTCGCCAACAGCAGCCCTTTCAGAGCCGGCAAAGTGCGGGTTATTAACGAATCGCGCTCGATCTGGAGACAAATTGGGGGCTTTCGTTGCACTGCCTGGCTTTTTCCACTAACACAATTGCAAATCCTGACGATGAATTAGCTATGCTTCTCGTCCAGGGGGCGGCGAGGCTTTGGGTTCAACGGCCGGCGGCTTCTGGAAGTCAAACCTCTTCCAGAAGCCCTTGGCTGACCTGCTATACCGCCTGCTCGCTCATCACGACGCGGCCCACATGCGGGACGGGTCCGTACGCAGGATTTCAGTATTCGCGAGGTCGTCCGATGATCGTCGAATGCAAACGAGACCAGACCGCGTCTCAGGATGCGGTCAGCGCCGAACAAGGCGAGGGACTGCTCGAATGGATGCTGGAAAAGCCCTCTGTCAAGGTCGATCCCGTGACACTGAGGCTTGCGGGCGCACGCAACCCGGCGGTGAATAGCTCCGCCCAAGCGCGCGGCTGCGGCTGGCCCCAGGACGCTGAACTGCGCGCATGGCTTGAAAGCGCGTTGAAACCGGCGCCGTAAGGAGCATCCATGGCGATGAAAACCGCGTCGACGATGAGTCGCCCGCCATGGTGCTGAGTCTGAAGACCACGCTGGCCATGAACGGCTTCGAGGTGGAAACGGTCTTCAGGGGAAAATACTCCGACTGCTCCCAACTTTTGAGCCTCTCGCCACCGCCGCGCCTGCGCGGTCACTCCTCCGCGCTCTGGGCACCTTCAGGTGCGCCGGCCCCAAACGACTGCAGAGCCAGGTAGCTCAGGCCGAATCGTTCGATGTTGTCGTGCTGCTTCTCGTAGAGGTCGAAGTGGCCTTCCTCTTCGCCAACCAGCCGTTCGAAAATCTGCTTGGAGGCTGCGTCCGCCTTCCCTCCGCATTCGATGGCGGCCTGGTTGTAGAAGTGAGCGCTCGCCTCTTCCATCGCCATGGCTTTCATGAGGATGGCCTCGGGGTCGACGATCTTCTCCACCGGACCGGCCGGCACGAGTTCGACATCCCCTTTGAGAAACAGCACTCGCTCGGCAAGCAGCTCGGCGTGGCCCATTTCCTGAATGGCTATCCTCTTGAAGAGCTTGGACAGGGGCTTGAGCCCCTGGTCATCAAGATGAAAGTGGAAGTACATGTACTGGTGCACCGCCTGCAACTCGTCGGCAACCGCCTGATTCAAGAGATGAATGCTATCGACTTTCTTCATACCTTCCTCTCCAGATTGTGCTTCCGAGGTGTGTGGACCGGAAACTCCATTCTGCCTCCCGGCTGTGGACGAATGTACCATAGGCTGCCTTGGTCGCGATCATTTCCGGCCGCCCGCCGGTTTCACGGTCTACTCCGGCTTGGGCTGACCCAGGGCGCTTTCCTGCTTGGCCAGCTTCACGCGGGCGGTTTCCAGCTTGCGCTGCACCTTGGCCACGTCGGCCGGGTCCACATCCGCCGCGACGGACTGGGCGTACTCCGCCAGCGACAGTTCCCATTGCGCCGCCGCCAGCCGGATGCGGTTGGTCTTGGCGTACAACTCACCCAGATGGTCGTGGACAGTCGGGTCGGTCCGGTCGCGTTCAACTGCCTGGCGCAGGTTCTCCTCCGCCAGTTCGTACTCACCCATCTTGAAATAGACCCAGCCGAGCGAATCCAGGTAGGCGCCGTTGATCGGATCCAGCTCCACCGCCTTGCGAATCATCTCCAGCGCCTCGGGCAGCCGCGTGCCCTTG
>JBEKCX010000595.1:0-5275 GCA_050014655.1 Occallatibacter sp.
CGCCGCGCTCCAGACCGACGAAGACGGCAGCGTGTGGCTGGACATCGGCAGCGTCTCCGGCATCGGCGTGGGCAGCGAATTCACCTCCATGATTCCAGACAGCAAGGGCCGGACCGTCACGCTGCGCGTCACCAGCCTGGGGGGTATCGCCCGCTCTTCGGCCGCGGTCGTCACCCCACCGGGAGCCAAGGTTGCTCCGGGCGAGGTCTTCGAGCTGACCAAATGGAGTCCGGCGGAGTCGGCGCCGCTACGCGTCTGGCATTGGCCCGCGAATCTATCGCAGGATGCAATCCACGCCGCCGCTGACCAGGTCGCAGCCACCGGAGCCGCCCTGGTCTCCGATCCAGCCGAGGAGCCGTGGACCCACATCCTCTGCTGGGACGGCACAAACTGGACGCTGCAACAAGCCGGCACGGCTTCCGCCATCAGCCTCGGCGCGCCGCTGACCGCGCAGGCTCTGAAGCAGCATCTTCCCGCCGGCGCCAAACTCTGGGTCAACCTGCCGCCCTCGCGCGAGTTGGCCGCCAAGCTCGCGCCGGACGACCGCAACAGCGCCGTCCAGGCCGCGCCCGGTCTGGCCGGAGCCCACTACGCTCTGGCGGGCGTGCTCACCGCGGATGGACCGGCCTACGCCTGGTTCCACAAGAGCGAGCTTGCGGCCGGCCCGCCCGCATCTGTCAGCACCCTGCACAGCCCCGGCTGCTCCGCGACCTCTCAGTATCCGGTGCGCAGCGACTGGGTGCCGATCATAGACGCGAGCTCCCTCGACCAGGGCGGCGCGGCGCTCAACAAGTTCGCATCGCTGCTGGCCAAAGTGCATGGCTGGCTGGAACTGGCCGACAGTCCCGCCGACGCATCCACGGCCGGCTACTACTCCCTGGCTTTGGTTCCCGCGTCCGGCGAGACGCCGCTCACCGCCGATGAGCCCGCTCACCAGGGCGACTTGCTCAAGATGGCCTTGCAGTCCACCGACCGGGTCGTCGACAAGCGCTGGGTCTACGTTCTCGACATCGATTGCCACGGCAGAGGCTCAGTTCTCTATCCAGGCAACTATGCCGAGAACCAGTTCCCCAGCGCCGCCGACACCGGCCGCCAATTCGTCCTGCCAGGCGCGCGTACCCTGCGCATCGGTCCGCCCTACGGGATAGACACGCTCATCCTACTCAGCACCGCGCAGCCGCTGCCCGATCCCTACGTCCTCAACTTTGAAGGGGTCGCCCAGCGCAGGTCGCGAGGCATGGAATCGCCCCTGCAAAGGCTGCTGAATGAAACCAGCGCCGGAACCCGCGGATTCTCTGGCGAAATTCCTACCAACTGGGGCATCGGGCTCATTACAATTCGCAGTGTTCCCAAGGACGCGGCCAAGTGAGTCCCATGAACCGCCGCCAGCGTCAACCAACCCGCAAACGCAATCCAGCTTCCCTTGGAGGATAAAGATCATGCCCGTATCCCGCCGCCGTTTCGTAACCGATGCCTCCGTATTCGGCCTGCTGGCGGCGCTGCTGCCCGAGCTCGCCGCCGCACAAGCTGCGACTCCCCAGCCGCCCACGGAGGACGCACCGCACGATTCTTACGACTTCTGGAACGGATTTTACGACTCCGTTAACCCGTATAGCCGCAACTATGGCCAGAAGTCGGCTTCGCGCGGGCCCAAGGACCAGCTTCCCGATCCTGGCGCGGAAACCCAGTACCTGCACTACAGGACCGACTCCAAGCGCCTCCGCTATGCCACCGACATCGAAAAGGAGGAGTTGCTGGACCACGACGGCGACGTGGCCATCAGCATCGGCCTGTCGCAATTCCGGCCCGGCAGCGGCGAAGTCAACGTGCATGCCTCGCAGCTGCGCGTGGACACCACCCAAATACACCCCTACATGAACATCATCGCTCCACTGGCGTGGACGGCGATCGCGTCGCTCACGCCCGACAAGGCGGGCAAGGTTTCGCTCGACCAGCTCGGCTTCAAGACCCCTCAGGCGACTCAGGGCACCAGCAAGATACTGCTCACAAGGGGCACCGGCAAGCTCGCGGTCAACGTTTCCAGAGCCCCTACAACCTCGGGGTTTGTGAAGATGCTCAATGTCATCATGGCGGGCGCCAAGATAGCGGTTCCCCTGGTCGCCCTGCCGGCCATCAGCGTGCCCGCGCTCAGCGCTTTCAGCGAGGTGCTGAGTTACTGGGAAGATCGCACCCGGTTTCTCATGGCCGGCAATCTCACCACCGCCGTAGCCACGCAGCAGGCACATGCCGATCCGGATCGCGAAGACCGTTACATCGGCCTCCTCTCCGGCGACTATTTGATGCTTCCCCAGGTGCATACCGACGAACTGGCCAAGGAGTTGCCGAATCTCGATCTGGTTCAGGGCTACCTGGTGCGCAAGGATGCCGATCCGAATCTGCCCTTGCAGGCGCGCGCCCAGTCCGCCGTTCCCGGAGTGACCTACGCATCCATGCGCGTCAGTGTGCAGCCGCTCGATGCCTCGTCCATGGGCAAACCCGCGTCGGCCTGCCCCGGCTCTTCCGGCTCGGAAGCAGCCGCGGCTGCAAAGAAGAGCAGCTCCAAGAGTAGCTCCAAGAGCAGCGAGAAGAAATAGCCCGCTGTGATTCACTTTATTGAATGCATGCCGGATGCAGCGGCGCGGCGGATCAAGCTGGCGACGACCGAGTGCGACAAAGGGGGCAAGATGAGTTCGGCGCGTAATATGCGCATTGCGGCATGGCTGGGCATCGGCCTGCTGGCTGCCGCGGCCCAGGCGCAGAGTGGCCCGATCGCGGATCAGATTGCTCTGCACGAGCAGAAGCTGGCGGCGGCGCGCGGGGCCGGGAGCACGAAAGACGAGACCACGGAACTCAATGTCCTGGGCTTCCTTTGCCGTCAGGCGGGCAAGATGCAAAAGGCGCTGGATTACCTGAACGAAGCCCTGCCCATTGAACGGAGTGAAAACAACCGGGCCGGCCAGGCAATGACCGAGAATGCCATGGGCAGAATCTATGCCGACCTGGGCCAGGAAGAGAAAGCGCTGGCGCTCTTCGACCAGGCGCTGGGAGTGTGGCGCGAGTTGGGCCTTCGCCAGATCGAAGCCAACACCCTGAACTATATCGGCAAAGCCCATAACAACCTCGGCCAGCGGGAACAGGCGCTCAAGGACCTGAACGAGGCGCTCGCCATCTGGCGCAGTCTCGGCAATGGCCAGGGCAACGGGCGCATGATGAGCAGCCGGGAGCGGGTGCGCAACCTGGGGCAGCTATCGGCGCTGAAAGAGATGAACGATGCCATGCCCAACTGGCGGGAGACGGGCGGCCGCGCCGGCGAGGCCAGCACGCTGGACAATCTGGGCAAGACCTACTCCGACATGGGCCAGAGCGAGGAGGCGTTCAAGTACTTCGACCAGGCGCTGCCCATCTGGCGCCAGGCGGGAGAGCGCGGCGGCGAGGCGCTGACGCTGAACAACATGGGCCGGGCCTATGCCGACCTCGGCCAGAAGCAGAAGTCCCTGGAGGCCTACAATCAGGCGCTCGATATCTGGCGCGCGCTCGGCAACCGCCAGGGCGAGGCGCTCACGCTGAATAACATCGGCCGGCTCTATCGCGATCTCGGCCAGCAGCAGACGGCGCTGGACTACTACAACCAGGCATTGCCCGTCTGGCGCGAAGTGGGCAGCCGCAGCGGCGAGGCGCTGGCGCTCAGCGACATGGGCCGGGCCTATGCCGACCTGGGGCAACCGCAAAAAGCATTGGAGTACTGCGCTCAGGCGCTGCCCATATGGCGCGAGACCGGAAACCGGCGCGGGGAAGCGATGACGCTGAACAATATGGGCCGGGATTATTCCGATCTGGGAGAGGCGGAGAAGGCGCTGGACCTCGACCTCCAGGCGCTGCCCATCTGGCGCGAGGTCGAGGACCGGCGCGGCGAGGCGCTGGCGCTGATGACCATCGGCTGGGCTTACTCGGCGCTGGGCCAGAGGGAGAAGGCGCTCGCCAGCGAGCTGGCGGCACTGTCTTTGGCCAGGGCCGCGGGCGATCCGGGCATCGAGGGCGGGATTGAAAACACGCTGATGATCGGCTTTCGCAAGGAACATCGCAACGAGGAAGCCATCTTCTTCGGCACGGAGGCGGTGAACTCGTACCAGAAGATCCGCAAGAACATCGAGGGGCTGGATAAGGCTTTGCAAACGGGCTTTGTGCAGTCCAAGTCCACCACCTACCGGACCTTGGCGGAGCTGCTGGTTGAAGCCGGCCGCCTGGGAGAAGCCGAGCAGCTTCTCGATCTGTTGAAGGAGCAGGAACTGAAGGAAGTGGTGCGCGGAGCGGCGGAGAACGCCGCGGCCAAGGCGGAGCCGCTGAAGCTGAACGGCGCGCAGCAAAAGGCGGAGAGCGACCTGGAAGCGACGGAAAAGACGGCGGTGGCGCTAACGGAGATGAGCGCGGAGTATGCCGCATTGCTGGCCAAGGCCGCCCGCACTCCCGACGAAGAGGCCCGATTGAAGACGCTGGAGATAAAGATCGAGACCGCCAACGGAGAGGTTTCGGATTTCTTCAGGAAGACGCTCTATCCGGAACTGACGCGGAAGGCCGGAACCGAGGATGCGAATGCGCTTTTGAGCAAGGAGAAGTCGGAGGTCAGCCGGTTGCAAAACACGCTGGCGGGCCTGGGACCCCACGTGATGGGCATACGTCTGCTGCTGGGCGACGAGCATGCGTACGCCATCGTCGTAACGGCGCAGGCGCGCAAGAAGTTCGAGCTGCAAGCTACGCCGGCGGAGTTGCGCGGCAAAGTCCTCCAGGTTCGCGACGATCTGCGCTCGCCGCGGTCCGATCCCAAACCGCATCTGGCTGAGCTTTACGCCTTGACCGTGGCCCCGCTGGAAGGCGAGTTGAACGCGCTGGAGCGGAGCGCTCCGGAGAACGGCCGCGTCCCTACGCTGCTCTGGTCGCTCGACGGCGTGATGCGCTATCTGCCCATGGCCGCACTCTACGACGGCCACCGTTACCTGGCCGAGCGCTTCAACAACGTCCTGTTCACTCCCGAAAGCTACGGGCACATGACTGCCTCCGCCGCCGCAAGTCAGGCTTCCTTCCGCGTGCTGGCGATGGGATTGTCGAAGAGTTATGGAGGCCTGCCGGCCCTGCCCGGCGTGATGCCGGAGCTGGACGCCGTGGCGCGCGACCCCGCCGTGCCTGAATCCCATGGCCCCATGGATGGAATCCTGCTGCCCAACGATCGCTTCACTTACGCGGCTTTGAAGACCGAGCTGGGCGCGGGATCGACCTTCCC
>JBEKCX010000596.1:0-3157 GCA_050014655.1 Occallatibacter sp.
GTTCCGGCGGTCAGTCCGCGGCCGTCTCGTCATCCTTGCGATTGAAGACATTCCCCATGCGCCGAATCTGCGCGCCCACGCCGCGCAGCTTCTCCTCGAAGTGCTCGTAGCCGCGATCCATATGATAGACGCGGTCCAGAATGGACTCTCCGTCGGCTACCAGCGCGGCCAGCACCAGGGACGCGGAAGCCCGCAGGTCCGAGCACATGACCGCCGCGGCGGAAAGCCTTGCCGGCCCGCGCACCGTGGCGCAGCTACCATCCACCTTGATATTGGCGCCCATCCGCACCAGCTCCTGCACGTGCATGAAGCGGTTCTCGAAGATGTTCTCCTTGACCGCGCTCACTCCCTCGGACTGCGTGGCCAGCGCCATGTACTGCGCCTGCATATCGGTAGGGAAGCCGGGATACTCCTCGGTGGAAACGTCGGCCGCGCGCATTTGCCCATCGGCGCGCACGCGAACCGTCTCTGAGTTGAGAATATCCACGCGCGCGCCGGCCTCTTCCAGCTTGGCAATCACCGCGCTCAGGTGCGCCGGGTTGCAGTTGGCCACGATGAGGTCTCCGCGGGTGATGGCCCCCGCTATCAGAAATGTTCCCGCCTCGATGCGGTCGGGATTGATGCGGTGGCGCGCGCCATGGAGCCTCTGCACTCCCTGCACACGAATGGTCGAGGTTCCCGCTCCCTTGATCTTGGCGCCCATGGCGGTCAGCAGTGCAGCGAGGTCGCTAACCTCAGGCTCCCGCGCGCAGTTCTCCATCAGGGTTTCGCCCTCGGCCAGCACGGCCGCCATCAGCAGGTCTTCTGTGCCGGTTACGGTTATCTTGTCGAAGACCACGTGCGCGCCTTTCAGCCGCTCCGTGCGTGCCTCCAGGTAGCCGTGCTCCTGGGTGATTGCTGCGCCCATCTTCTCCAGGCCCTTGATGTGCAGATCGATCGGCCTGCCGCCGATGGCGCAGCCGCCGGGCATGGCCACGCGCGCCATCCCGGCGCGAGCCACCAACGGGCCGAGCACCAGGGAGCTGGCCCGCATGGTCTTCACGATCTCGTATTTGGCTTCCGGCTCGGAGAGGGTCCGGCAGCAGATGGTGGTGCGATGCTGCGCCCGCCCGTAGCCCAGTTCGACCTCCGCGCCCATCGACGCCAGCAGCCGCCGCTGGGTCTCGATGTCGCGCACCTGGGGAATGTTTTCGAGCGTGACCTCGTCCTCGGTCAGGATGGCCGCGGCCATGCAGGGCAGCGCAGAGTTCTTGGCGCCGGAGATGCGCACCGTGCCCACCAGCGGATTGCCGCCGCGAATGACGAACTTATCCATGAAGCCGAGGAACTCCTAGCTTCTAAGTGTAAATCGAGCGATGCGTTGCCGCGAGGGATCAGGCTTTATACTTGCGCCATTGGTTTGATGCCGTTTCAGCCGCGATTGGAGAGGAAGCGAGATGAGAAGAACAGGGAATTGGCGGAGTTTGGCCGGTTGTGCAGGGTTACTGGGTTTGTTGGGGATGTTTGCAGGCCAGATCGCAGGGGGCCAGGCTCCGCCGGCCGCTGGGGTTGCGGCCAAGCCGCTGCCATCCATTGTCCAGAAGGACGGCCGTTACGCGCTGTTGGTCGATGGAGAACCCTACCTGATGCTGGGCGTGCAGGCCAACAACTCCAGCGCCTGGCCAGCGTACCTGGACAAGGTGTGGCCGGCGGCTGAGACGCTCCATGCGAACACCGTCGAACTGCCCATCTATTGGGAGCAGATGGAGGCCACCCAGGGCAAGTTCGACTTCAGCGTTGTGGACCTGATCCTGAAGCAGGCCCGCGAGCACCACCTGCGGCTGGTGCTGCTCTGGTTCGGCACCTGGAAGAACGCCAGCTCCCATTACACGCCCGAGTGGATCAAGCTGGACCAGGTCAAGTATCCGTTTGTACGCGACAAGGATGGCCGGACCGTGGATTCGCCCTCGCCTTTCTCTCCGGCGCGGCTTGAGGCCGACAAGGCCGCATTCCGCGCCCTGATGCGCCATCTGAAGCAAGCCGATGCCCAGCGCACCGTGCTAATGGTGCAGGTGGAGAACGAAGCCGGCGTTTGGGGCGGAGTGCGCGACTACGGACCGGAGGCGGAAAAGGTTTTTGCCGGCCCGGTGCCCGAGAAGCTGGTTACCGGCCTGGGCAAACAGCCCGGAAGCTGGCGGCAGGTCTTCGGCGACGATGCCGATGAAACCTTCCAGGCCTGGTACATCGCCGACTACATCGAGCAGGTCGCCGCGGCGGGCAAGCAGGAGTACCCGCTTCCGCTTTATGTGAATGCGGCGCTGCGCGATCCCTTCCACCCCGGCAAGGCGCCCAGCTATGAGTCCGGCGCGCCCACCGACAACAACATCGACCTGTGGAAGATCGCCGCTCCGTCCATCAGCCTCCTCGCTCCCGACATCTACATGCCGGAGTACGCCAGGTACATGAAGTCCATAGAGCTGTACAAGCGCAAGAACAATCCGCTGCTCATCCCGGAGACCGGCAACACGGCCATCTATGCGCATTATGTGTACGCCGCCATCGGCCAGGGCGCCATCGGCTGGGCGCCGTTCGGGCTCGACCTGAGCCGCTATAGCAACCAGACCGAAGGCCCGGAGGCGATGGAGTCGGATGCGCTCAAGCCCGTTGCTCAACAGTACGAGTTGCTGGCGCCGATTGCGCGCAGGCTGGCGAAGGGGAACCTGGAGGGCAAGCTGCGGGGCGCGAGCGAAGATCCGGACAACCACACCCAGACGCTCTCCTTCGAGCGCTGGCAGGCAGTGGTCAGCTACGGAATGCCATCCTTCGGCAACGGGATGCCGCCCAAGGGCAATACCCCTCCGGATGGAGGCGTGGTGATCCTGCAGCGGGGGCCGGATGAGTTTCTCGTCGCCGGCCATCACGCGCGGGTGGATTTCAATCCCACCTTTGCGCCCGGCCTGAAGCGCTTCTGGCTCAAGGTGGAGGAAGGCAGCTACGACGGGGCAGGGAACTGGAAGACCATTCGCCTGTGGAATGGCGACCAGACCGACTACGGCCTGAACCTGAAGTCCGATGAGAATGTGCTGCTGAAGGTAAGGATGACGACGTTTTGACGATCTTGATCGCACTGTCGAAGCGATCCGAGGTGGTCTGAGCGTCGAAATCAGCCCGCACTACG
>JBEKCX010000597.1:0-3062 GCA_050014655.1 Occallatibacter sp.
TCCGCGGTGGTGTGGATTCCCGCCTCCAGCGACGGTCATGTGCATGCGCCAGGGGCAGCGCCCGCGGCCGGCGCCGGCGCGAGTGCGCCCCGCTACTGGCGAAGTTCCAAGGTTCTGCTCTGGGACGCGCAGGCCATGAGGTTTACCAACGACGAGGTGGCAAACAGCTACGTCGATATGCCCTATCGCAAGGAGTGGGACTACAAAGTCTAATCACATCGCGAGCTGCGTCCCGACCAGTCTCGTCATTCTCAGTTTGATCTTTGGACCGGGAGACCGCTTCAGGAAGTGCTGCAATGTGGATATAGGCCTGCATTTCTCACGGCCGGATCGGCGCTACGAATTCGTTAACGCGCCTTGTGAGAAATGCCGGTTAGCCTCTCGTCCGGCTGCTGATAGCTCACCCCTGATCCCTCCGCTCGCTGTCTCAAAACGATACAACCCGTAACGGTGTGGATTCCCCCACGGCGGCTTGCGGAGATAAGCTGGCGGGCCGCGCGCTATAGTGAACTCTGGCGATTCTCACGACCTTGCTCGGGCGTGACGAAACCGATCGACAACTCAACCCGCCCCTTTGCCTGGAACGATGAGGCCGCAGTGGAGCCTCGCTTCCGGCGCGTGGAGCAGAGTGTGCCTCCGACCGTGCGCGTCCGGCGCGGCGGACCGGGCATGCCGCTGGAGATGCCGGACCCTGACGGGGACGACTCCGCGGACCTGATTGGGGCAGGCTTTGGCGGGCAGCGCTCCGGCGAGCCGCGCGGCTGCTGGTGGCGGCCTGCGAGCCGGGCGGGGCGCGTCTTTCTCACGGTTTGCGCTCTCGCCGTTCTGGGCGGGCTGGCTACCGGCGGCTTCTTCCTCAAAACCTATATCGATGGCGATGCGCGCTTCCGCATTGCCGGGGCGGGCAACATCGAGGCCACCGGGCTCACCCAGGTGAGCCGCGCCGAGATGCTGCCGGTCTTCGGCGAAGATATTGGGCGAAACATCTTCTATGTCGATCTGGCCCAGCGGCGCAGGCAACTGGAAGAGATTCCCTGGGTGGAGCGGGCGACGGTGATGCGGCTGCTTCCGGACCGGATTCGCGTCGATGTGGTGGAGCGGCAGCCGGTGGCCTTCACGCGCCACGGCCAGCAGATCGGCCTGGTGGATGCGAGCGGGGTTCTGCTCGCCATGCCGGCCTCGACCATGGTCCAGCATCATTACTCGTTCCCGGTGCTCACGGGCATCGATCCCCGCGACCCATTGCCCTCGCGCAAGGCGCGGATGGCGTTGTATCAGCGCCTTCTGGCCGAGTTGGACGCCAACGGCCAGCACATCTCCGAGCAGGTTTCCGAGATCGACCTGACCGATCCCGAGGATGCGCGGGTCTTCATGCCCGAGCAGGGCGGCGATATTCTGGCTCATTTTGGCGAAGACCATTTCCTTGAGCGCTACCAGCGTTACAAGGCTCACATCGCCGAATGGCGGCAGCAGTACCCCAAGCTGGCGGCGGTGGATTTGCGCTACGACCAGCAGGTGGTGCTGGAGATGGCCCGCGGCGCGAACGCAGTGGAAGCTGTGGCGGGCGCGGAGACCGCATCGGATGTGAGCGGCAAGCCCCCGGCCGGACAGATCGCAGACAGTGGGCAAGTTGCCGGCGGATCGGCCGAAAAGCAAACTTCAGAAGCTGCGGCTCCCGCTGACTCCGCCGGCGCCGCGGAAAAAGACTCGACTGCCAAAGACGCCGCCGCGAGCGACCACGCGGCGAAGAGCCCGGCAGTCAATCGCCAGTCCTCGAAAGACAAAGCGGCAAGCGACAGAAAGAAGCGCGCGGTGGCCCAGCGCGCCGCGCTCAACGGGAGCAAGCGCAAGCCTGTTCCTCCAGCCCGCCCAGCCGCGGCTGCGCCAGAGGGGGAGTGAGCGCGATGAGCCAGAGGCAGGACAACCTGATCGTGGTGCTGGACATCGGCAGCGCGCACACCCGTGTGCTGGCGGCGGACCTGAACGAGGGCTCGCTGCGTTATCGCGGGCACGGAGTGGTGGAGTCGGCCGGGATGCGCAAGGGGCTGATTGCCGAGCTTGCTCCGGCGGCCAAGGCGGTAAAGGCGGCCAACGAGCAGGCTGAACGGGTGGCGCGGGCCAACATCGATGAGTGCGCAGTCGGCGTGGGCGGGCCGCATACGCGCGGGCTCAACACCAATGGCGGCTTCGAACTGGGCAACCGCATGAGGGAGATCACGCGCGAGGACGTGCGCACCGCCGTCGAGCGGGCGCGGGCCGTCGAGCGGCCTCCGGATCGCGAGATTCTCCACCTGCTGCCGCGCCAGTTCATCCTCGACGAGCAGCCGGGCATCTTCGATCCCGTGGGCATGGTGGGCGCGCGCCTGGAGGTGGATCTGCACATCGCCACCTGTTCCGGCAGCGCGCTGCAAAGCACGGTCACCTGCGCCAACCGGGCGGGGCTCGAGGTATCGGAGGCTGTGCTAGAGTCCATCGCCTCCGCCGAGGCCACGCTTTCCGCCGACGAGCGGGAACTGGGCGTGTGCCTGCTGGATATTGGCGCCCACTCCAGCGACATGGTGGTCTTCTTTGAAGGCGCGGTGGCCCATACCGGCTCAGTCCCCATCGGCGGGGCGCACTTTACCAACGACCTGGCCGTGGGCCTGCAAATGCCCGTGGCCCAGGCCGAGGAACTCAAGCGCCAGTACGGCCACGCCGTGGTGACCGCCGTGCCCGAGGAGGCTTCGATCGAGATCGCCAACCCGCACCCACGCACCCTGCCATTGCGCATGATTGCCGAGATACTGGAGCCGCGCGCCCGCGAGTTGCTCTACTTTGTCAAGGAAAGCCTGCGCAAGGGTGGAGTGATCGAGGCGCTTGGAGCCGGTTGCGTGCTCACCGGCGGCGGCGCCATGTTGCCCGGCATGTTGGACGTAACCGAGAGCCAGTTGCGGGTTCCGGCGCGGACGGGACTGCCGGTGCGGCTTTCGCAGATGCCCGGCGAGCTTGTTCATCCGAGTTTCTCAACCGCCATCGGCATGTTGCTCTATGCCCACCGCACGCGCGTGACCCGCGCGGCCGAA
>JBEKCX010000598.1:0-5548 GCA_050014655.1 Occallatibacter sp.
TTGCCGGGATAGATGATCTGAAGGTCGTTGACCTTCTGGAGAATCCGAAAGCGTTGGGCCTCAAGCGTTGCCCATGATGCGCGGCGCTCGTTCGGCTCCAACTCACATTTGCCGATCAGGTGACCCTGAGCCGCGATTGGCCTTTGAAAAAAGAGCAACTGCCCAATTTGTTTCTGAAGGGCAGGGGTGAGAGATTCAGGATAGTATGCAATCTGCGCTTCCCAAATTTGGTTGAACTCGCATTCATACATGCTGCGCGATGTCCAGCGACGGCGAACGTTCTCTCCAACTTTGTGGGGATCAAGGCTGGCGAGATACTCGCCCAAGGTACGAGCGCCGCTCTGCTCCATTGCGCTTTGCAACTCTGAGATGCCCGTCTTGACCCGGCCCTGTTCTTTTTCTTCGTCAGCATTTTTGGGTGTATCACGCCGGTTCGACTTGAAGCCACGGCGCTGACTCAGATGATAAAGAATACGGCCAATCTCGAAGGGTTCCAACTTTTCGTCAAGAGCGGTCTTACGCAACTTATACAGCGGAAGCTGTGCAAACGAATCGGTATCACTGTTCGCTGACCATTTGGCACATATCCGAGAGTCCAAGTCGTTGAGAATGTTGTGCCGTTCTTCTGAAGCAGAGGTGCTCCCCTCATCTTGGACTGGAAGAAAACCTTGTTGCTGAAGAAGCTTGAACAAGTCGCGTTGCCGAGCGGCCCTGCGTCGTAGTTGCCGCCGGTGCAGGCGTGCGGTACGCCGGTCCACAGCCTTCGATTGGTCCTTGCCTTCTGCGATGTCGGCGGTGGTGCCTTCCACGCCAGGCTCAAAAATGCGCACACCCGTGCGAATTAGATGAGTCGGTTCATTCGCATCATTGAGAGCCACGACAGCCCAACCGAGTGAGGCTGAGCCAAGGTCTAATCCAAGCACATACTTCTGACACGACACACTGCTGGCGGACATTGGGGCCTACCCTGACGGATAAATCCTTTGGGTGTAGAAGTATAGCAGTGTACTTGAGCGGCGATTGCCCGGCTATTCTTAGTAAGCTTTCGTCGTAAGGCTCCGCTCATTGAGCGACCTTTGAACGCCCCGGAGACGGGGCGTTCGTGTTTCTGGCGTTTGTGGCGTCAGAGCATCGGTCATCAGTGCCTCTGAATTGCATTCATTCTGGTGCAAATCTGCTGTATCGTTGAGTACAGCAACATCCTACTACGTTCAAGAGCGTCAAGGACTTGCGCTCGATTGCGAGGGGGTATATGGGCCAACACTACACCACGCGCGATTTCTTCCGGCAGATGCCGAACCGGCTGCTAGCCCGCTACTTCGAGGCGCACGGGCTGTTTGCCGATCTGGACTTCACAGCGATGAAGGAAACCAAGCCCGATGCGCTGTTTGCCGCATGGCTGGAAGTGCCGGAGGCTCAGCGCAACACGATGGATGCCGAATTCCGCGAGATTCACGAGCTGAGTTGCGAAAAGGGTTGGTGCGCGATCCGGGATGAGGCGAAATTCCAGTTTCGGCAAGAGCCAGATGCGTTCACAGCCTTCGTTGAAAGAATGGGAGACTTGGACGGTCACTTTGAGCGGGCGATGGTGACATTTCTGGATTTCCCCCCGCAGTTATGGAAGAACGCAATGTACTTTCACCACGCGGACACTCTGCCCTGGTGGCGCAAGCGGAAGGGGTTGCCGAACTTGCCTGCTTCAGTGCATGAAGACGGGCGGCAGGCGCTGGCAGACAGCATCAGCGACTACTTTCACCGCACGGAGGGAAGGGGCAAAAACTGCATGGTGGAGGCGTTGCGCCGGGGCGAATTGGACTACTTCTTTGCCTACCCGGAAGACTACTCGCAGCAGCGCATTGAATGGATCGATGGGAAGTTTGACCGCAGACAGCATAAACCGGCCTTTGAAGTGATCTATCTGTACTCGCAAAAGGACGGGACGCTGGATGTGAATTGTCGCGGAGCGAACAAAGCCGTCGAATCGTTGCAAGCGATGTTTGCCACGGCGATTCTGAAGTTGTCCGAACTGCCGCCCGACCCAACGGACAAGAGCGTTTATGACCTGAATCCGCTACGGGAGCGGGGCTTTCAGTTTGACTACGATCCGGCCAGCGGAATTCAGCGCGTGGCAGTGAAGAAACTCAGGCTTTCGTCAAAGGTAGTGAAAGGGGACCGCATCACGCTGGCGGCGGATACCACCGTCAACCGGGAAGCCATCTACGATCTGTTGGATGAAGTAGGCAAGTCAGTGAAGCTGCGCACCTATAACGTGACCCTAGTGGAACTGGCGGCGCTGGCGGCAACCAAACCCGACGCGAGGCCGAAATCGGTGACGGTGAGCATTACCTATCCAAACTCCTGCTCGCTGAAGTATGACGATGTGGACCTGAGACTGCGCCAGATGCTGATGGATTCCAACATTGAGCCGAGAGAGCCAACGGAAAGCATGGAAATGGCCGAGGCGGAGGCTACTGAGGCATGACGCCACTGGAGGCGCTGCTGGGCCTGCTGGAGCGTGTGGAGGCCAGTCGCGGCGCGGCGGCGCTGGTGAGCGAAGAGGAACTGAGACAGTGGCCCGCAGAGGCTGTGCGGAAACTGAAGGCACACAAGCTGCTTGCAAAGGCGAGTCCCGCTGATAGTGTTGTATGTCCCGGCTGTGAGCAGGAATGCACTATGAAGGTGGATACCGAGCATGACGGGACTGGGCCGGTTGTATCGTTTGTTGTCTGCGACAAACGGGATGACATCTGCCGGGTGGAGGTGCCAGCCGAGCGGTTGAAGCAGTGGCGTTGCGGCGTGGAAGCCGTGGGCGCGTTCGTGTCAATGAGCCTGGGACTGCGGCCTGAGAGCCAACGGAAGACGGATGCCGTGTTGTGGGAGCTTGGCCTTGTGACAGGCAAGAAGCGCAGCCAGATGGTGTGTCTGCGAGCAGTCGGGGAATTGGAACTGGTGGCCGGGCAGAATGCCGTTCCGTTGACCGGGCTTGTGCGATTCGGGGCAGAGGGCTATTCCGTAGACTGCGAAGCGATCCGGCAACTGGTGGATGCGGCGATGACCGGGGACAGCCGCTACACGCCCAGCAATGCGCGGTGCGTGGCACGCAAGCTGGACACACAAGCCTTGCATGAACGATGGCGGAAGGAATACCGGGTGCTGAAGCAGCGTCGCCCTGGGATGTCCGGCGTTTGGTATTCAGAGCAAATCGCCAGAATGGAAATTACCCCTAAGCGCAGCGCCGAGACGATCCGCAAACACATGCACGGACAAAAATAGTTGGGCGGAATTTTTTCGCCCAGTTTGCAGCCCTGCAAGTCATTGCATCGTGCGGATTTCCGCAGATGCAGGGCCGGGACTCTGGCGCTGCGGTGTGTCCACACAGTACGCACAACGCCGGAAAAACGCGGGAGATTGCCCACTGACTCACGGTGCGCAGTGGGGTTTCATCGCCCAAATCGCACAGATACGGTTTCTCCTGAGCGGTACTGAATCGCTCAGGGAGAATCGAAAATGACTCATCACATCCTGCGGCTTCCCGATGTTAAGGCGGCAACCGGCCTGTCCCGTAGCACGCTGTATCTGCGAATTGCGAACGGAGTCTTTACGCATCCGGTGAGCCTGGGCGGGCGCGCAGTGGGCTGGCCCGCAGATGAGGTGGTGGCGTTGAATGCTGCCCGCATAGCAGGCAAGCCGGACACGGCGATTCGGGAGTTGGTGACGCGACTGGAAGCGGCCCGCAAGGCTGTGGCATAGGACGGCAACGCCATGCGCAAACGCCGCCCCAATTACAAGCTGGTGAAAATCCATCGCAGTTACACGGTGGAAGAGATTGCACGGCTGCTTGGCACGCACAGGAATACCGTGCGCGCCTGGGTGCGGGCGGGACTGCCCACCTGCGACGGAAAGCGCCCGACGTTGATTCTGGGCCGCGATCTTGCCGCCTATCTCCAGGCGCGCCGGACAAAGAACAAGCGGCCATGCCAGCCCGGTGAAATCTACTGCGTGCGATGCCGTGCGCCAAAGCAGCCCGCCGGAGACATGGCGGAGTACCAGCCGAATACAGCGACCTTGGGAAACCTAGTCGGCATTTGCCCGGACTGCGGCTTGATGATCTACCGGCGCGCCAGCTTGGCAAAGATGGCTCAGATTAGGGGGAAATTGGACATCACGTTTGCGGAGGCACAGCGACAAGTTAACGAGAGTGAGCAACCCAGCGTAAACAGTGCTTTGGCATAGGGAGATGAAACCATGATGAAACACAACCCGGAAAATGAGCGGATCAAGCGCAAATACTTCGCCTATCTGAAAGAAGCCGAGGGACACAGCGAGCCCACGGTGGACGCTGCCGCAAAGTCGCTGAGCCGGTTTGAAGAGTCCACCCGATACCGGGACTTCAAGGCATTTCACTTTGAGCAGGCAGTCGCGTTCAAACGGCGTCTGGCCGAGCAAACGGGGCAGAGGTCTGGGGAGAGGCTGAGCAAGGCAACCCTACATGCGACACTCACACAGCTCAAACGGTTCTTCCAATGGCTTGCGCGTGAACCTGGCTACAAGTCCAACATTCAGTACTCCGATGCTGAGTATTTCAACCTTTCCGATAAGGACACGCGGGTTGCGACCGCACATCGGGAACGGCGAGCGCCGACATTGGAGCAGGTGCGGCGAGTGATCGAGACAATGCCGGTCAGAACAGAGATTGAGCGCCGGAATCGCGCTTTGGTGGCCTTCACGCTGTTAACCGGCGCGCGGGATACGGCCATCGCTTCCATGAAGCTGAAGCATGTGGACATGAAAGAAGGCTGCGTCCAGCAGGATGCGCGTGAGGTAAAGACGAAATTCAGCAAGACCTTTACGACGTATTTTTTCCCCGTGGGTGATGGAATTCAGGACATCGTGGCGGACTGGGTGCGATTTCTGCGGGAAGAGAAGCTGTGGGGCAACGACGATCCACTCTTCCCGGCAACGCATATTGCGCTTGGGGCGACTCGCCAGTTTGAAACGTCAGGGTTGGAGCGGGAACAATGGAGCACTGCCTCGCCTATTCGCACGATCTTTCGTGAGGCGTTCAACCGAGCCGCTCTGCCTTACTTCAATCCGCACAGCTTCAGGAATACGCTGGTCCGGCTTGGCCTGGAACGATGCAAATCGGCGGAAGAGTTCAAGGCGTGGAGTCAAAACCTGGGGCATGAAAAGCCTTTGACCACCTTTATGAACTACGGAAGAGTGGAGACTGAACGGCAAGGCGAGATAATCCGGGAGTTGGGTGCGGTGGTCCGAAAATTACGGAATCCAGGCGCGAGCCTTCCGGCGGCGCTGTAGTGCGCTTCGACTATGCCGCCGAGCCGCGAAAGGACAAGACCTTGCCGCCGCGCTGTGTGCGCTCCAGAAAGTCCGCCCAGTCCTGCATCATAATTGCCCTTGGTTCAAGGTAGAGGGCGTGGTTGTAGGCGGCGCTGACGGCGTTGCGTGGCGCGTGGGCAAGTTGCAGTTCGATATGGTCGTGGTTGTAGCCCTGTTCATGCAGAATCGTGGATGCAAGTCCACGGAAGCC
>JBEKCX010000599.1:0-2557 GCA_050014655.1 Occallatibacter sp.
CACCCAACCTCATAGTTGGCAGGACGGAACGCAGTACTGAAGTTGTAGTCTGACGGCGCAGTCAGCCAGTTATCCATAAATAATCGTTCCATCCATCCGCCAATTATATTGTAATTAAAGCCCTCCAGTGCGGGGTCGAAAACTGTGACATCAACCGATGAATAAAGCGTTAAAGTGCCCCCATACTGAGGTGTGCCAAGGTTGTCCCACCAATTTCCCGTGGAAGTGGTAGTTACCGTAGCTGTAGAAGCAACGGTTGAAACAGTCGAAGTTGTAGAAGTAACGGCGGTTGAGGTAATTGCTGTGGGAGTAGAGGTGGTTGCGGGAAGAGTAGAAGTTGTAGATGTGCTCGACGTAGTCGAAGATGAACAAGATGCCAATGCAAGTGAGGTTGCGATGAGGAAAGTAATTAATACCCCGATAATCCTTTTTTTCATTTCTTCTCCTATTCTTTTTTATTCTTTTCGAAATCAATCAAAGTAAGATTTGAAAAACATTGCTGATCGTACCACTCACACCGATTACTCCCAGGGCTCCATTCACGGAAGGGGCATCCTGCAACACTTAGCTGAGAATTCAACCACTAATTCTCAGGACGCTAGATCTCCCTTGGTAAGATCGGCCCCACAATTTTAATTCAATAAGTTTTGATATCAAATTCTCATGCAAATACGCAGCAGATTATTCAAACAAATATAAATTATCGAGATTGTAACATGGATTATTTTTCTTGTCAATATATTTATTGCATTGACAATTTTCAATTTAGGTTTTATTATATAGAGAAACTTTTTGGGCACAATCATTAACACACTTTAACATTATACATATATGATACATTAACACATCAAAACTATTTTTTAATCTCCAGCCTAATAAACCGAAGAAGTCATTTTTAGAATTTGAATAACTTTTCAAATTAAGTGAGGTTAACGTGGGTGCGTATGCCTTAAGGAGAATACTCTGGATTCCTGTTACAGTCATCCTAATAACGATGATTGTATTCTTAATGGTACGCTTCATTCCCGGGAATGTCATTGATCTGTTAATGACACAATTGCAAACAACCACGGGACAGGCTGCCATAACACGGGCACAAATTGCGCATTCTTTGGGTCTGGATGTGCCTATTTATGTTCAATATGGTCGCTGGGTAGGTAATATTATTGTCCATGGGAGTTTTGGTAATTCCTTCATTGGCAATCAAGCGGTTCTTCCAGAAATAGAGGCCGCTCTCCCGGTAACTGCTGAATTGGGAATTTTGGCCATTATCATTAGCATAATTATCAGTATTCCCATTGGTGTTTATTCAGCCATAAGACAAGACACGATTCAAGATTATTTATGGCGAGGTTTGTCCGTCGTATTTATATCTGTCCCTGCCTTCTGGATTGGAACCATGATTATGATTTATCCAGCTATTTGGTGGGGGTGGTCGCCACCAATGCAATTAATCCCGTTTGCTAAGGACCCGATCGGAAATTTGGGTATGTTTATTCTCCCAGCCTTCGTTCTAGGAACAAGTATGACCGGCGGCACAATGAGAATGACCCGTACTATGATGCTGGAAGTTTTAAGACAGGACTATATTCGAACAGCATGGTCCAAGGGGCTGAAGGAGAGAGTTGTAGTCACCAGGCATGCCATGAGAAACGCTCTTATCCCCGTAATAACAATCATCGGGATGCAAATACCAATGATTGTTGGAGGTTCGGTAATTATCGAGCAAATATTTTCTTTACCCGGCCTTGGCCGACTGATGTTGGCGGCAATTAATGAACGTGACTATCCAACCGTCTCGGGTATCAATGTCTTTGTCGCGGTGTTCGTGATTATCATCAATATTTTAGTTGACATAGCCTATGGCTGGCTAGATCCCAGAATTCACTACCAATAGATAGAAAACACTTTTTCAAAAATGGAGTTTTCAGGGATGACTACTAAAGCTGAAACAGAAACCTCTGGTAAAATTATCGAGAGAAAGCGCCAAGCGTTCTGGTTTGATTTATTAAAAAGAATGATCGTTGAGAAACCACTTGGTACTTTTGGATTATTTATAGTAGTAGCGCTTTTATTAATGGGGATATTTGCCCCTTGGATCGCCCCTTACGGCATGAGTCAAATCCATTTGAGCGATATGTTGCAGGGTCCATCGCTCAAATACTTATTAGGTACCGACCAACTGGGACGTGATATTTTAAGTCGATTGATCTATGGCGCCAGGATCTCCATGATTATCGGTCTGGGCGCAACCATAATATCTCAGGCTGAATCCATTCTGATTGGTGTGGTATCTGGCTATTTTGGAGGGACAGCAGATTTAATTATTCAGCGTTTTGTAGATGCATGGATGTCATTGCCGACATTCCTGGTGTTAATAACACTTATGAGCGTTTTAGGCTCAACGAACGGTGGTATTTTACCAATCACATTAGTAATCGGAATAACCTCAGGCATCGGAGGCTCCAGGATAATCAGGAGCGCCGTAATCGGAGTGAAAACCAATACTTATATTTCAGCAGCAGATGCCATCGGCAGTGGGCCAATTCGCACAATG
>JBEKCX010000600.1:0-2567 GCA_050014655.1 Occallatibacter sp.
AGCAGACGTACTGATGGCGCCAATTATTCCTATAATTAATTTCAAAATTAACAGTCTATATATTCCCCAAGGTTCCATGGAAATAATACGTGATGAGAAAGACCGATGCGGCAATGGTAACTATTATTGAATGTGGACCTAGCCCAATGTCGATTGAGGCTCAACCCGGTTTAAAGGATTCGTGTCCATGTGAAACGCAACCTTCTTATCGTGTCTGTGAAAAGGTAGTAGATAAAACCCTGATTTTTTACTAATCGTCATAACTTTATTGGAATTTTTCCGTTATAATGTTTTACAGTAACTTAGCAGATCCCCTTATGAATGGGAATCTACAATCGGCATTTTTATATTCCTTCTTGAGGGTTTAAGACTTCCGGTACTTATGGGTATAGCGATTTTGGGAACTCGGCATCAACTGTTCTTTTAAGGTCCTTTTGAATTGACAGAACGGGAAAGTAAATGAAAAGTCTGAATGGATTTATTGCTATTGCTGCGTTATTGGTTGGTATGTCAATCTTAATAGGGTGTGGATCATCCACAAAGATTGCCACCACTCCAGTTTCCTATCACACATCAAGTAACTCTAACGATTTAAATACGGCTCAAAGTGAATGGTGGCAACCAACCCCGGTAGCACCAATTCACTGGCAATGGCAAATTGGAACTGACTTTAATCCTGTGACTGATCAAATCCCTGGTGTTACCGTTTATGACATAGATATGTTTGATACCAGTGCGTCAACCGTAGCTGCGCTCCATGCACAAGGAGATATTGTCATCGCCTATATCGATGTCGGTAGCGCTGAAGATTGGAGACCCGATTATTCAGAATTCCCAGCGGCAGATTTAGGCGACAACAACGGTTGGCCAGGGGAGAAGTGGTTGAATATTGCCGACACTGCAAATATAGAACCAATCATGGAAGCACGTATCGAAATGGCCAAATCGAAGGGCTTTGATGCTGTAGAGCCTGACGTTGTGGACGGCTGGGAGAATAAAACAGGATTTAAAATAACCGCAGCCGAACAACTTACTTACAATGAATGGATTGCATCGGCCGTCCATGCAGCCGGCATGTCGGTTGGATTAAAAAATGATATCGAGCAGGCGCAGGCACTGGAGCCTTATTTCGATTGGGATCTGGACGAGCAGGCCTATCAATATGGTGAATGGAGTCCTGGCCTTCTTTATTTCATTAATGCAGGCAAGGCGGTGTTTGAAGCAGAATATACGCGTAATGTAGGAGATGCCACTCCGCAAGCTGCCACGATGAACACCTTGCATATTAACTCGACGACATGTGATCTGAATCTGGTATCACCATCAACATCAGGTTATGTTCGGATACCGTGCATTCCAGATACTCAAAACATATGGATGCCTTCTGCTGGGAAATAACTCTTAACTATTGCTATCTCTTAGTATCTACTTGTCTATAGTGATATACCGTTGGTGTTTTTTTAATTTCCCCACATCATAACTGATGGCTGGTCAAATGGTCTAGTCAATCGATGGTCACCAAATCGAGCATAATTATTAGTATTCTGGGGTATTATTCCCAGTCCATTTCAACTAATCGATTCGACTGATGGTAGTACTAAGGCCGGAAAAGTTATGGTCTCGGAATGATGCGGCGTATCGATTATAGGACTAGCCAGCGCGGAGCAAGATTCCACCTAATAAAGCCTACGATTATTATATACTGATAATCAGAAACAGATTCAGGAGCGGCATTACATGTGCTACTATTCCTCAATCAGTGTGGGTTTCAAAATTATCGAAACTCGGTTTGGTGTTAAATTTCTTCAATCGGAGTATTATCAACCGGTATTCAGCGCCTCCGCTTTCACTTTCCCATTGATGCCGGTTATCACCAACGAAAAGCCGAATCTGGGTTGTTCACATGAATTGGGGATTGATACCATACTGGACAAAATATAATGAAACCGCACTACGTATTAAACAACTTGCCCTTAATGCACGGTCGGAAACGATATTTGAAAAACCAATATTCGGACAAAGTATTCTTTCCAAACGCTGTCTGGTTGTTGTAGATGGGTTTTTTGAATGGAGACACTTGAATAACAAGAGTTATCCGTATTACATCAGTTTAGCGGATCACCAGCCATTTGCTTTAGCCGGTATCTGGGATAAGTGGCAAAACCCTGATACAGGAATCGAATCTCGAACATTCTCTGTGATTACTACTGAAGCTAATCCCCTAATGACTCAAATTCATAATACAAAGAAAAGAATGCCGGCAATATTACCCAGAGAAAATGAGAAAAAATGGATCGACAATAACTTGAAGAAGGCGAATATCGAGTCCTTTCTAAAACCCTATAATGATGGGGAGATGGAAGCGTATCCGGTGGACAGATCCATCAGCAGGTTGGGTTTCAATACCAGTGATCCTAGCGTCCTAAATAAACAAGAATATAAGGATTTGCCTTCTCTTACGTAAATAGGCTAAATCCTTCCGCATTTAATAATAATAAATTTTTCGGGAGAATGTCACTTTTATTTATCCATCCCCCGCTGCAAACCACGTAAATATGATATTTCCC
>JBEKCX010000601.1:0-3225 GCA_050014655.1 Occallatibacter sp.
GATTACTCCTGCGGAGGAGCTGAACGGCTTTACGTCTGGGAGGTCGCCAAGCTGATTTCCCGCCTCGCAGGCGCCAGGCTTTACTACGACTACGAGGTAATTGAAGATGCCAGCTTGGCCTCAGAGGATTGGGAACGGGACTTGGCCTACGAGGACAACCCCGCTGAGGATAAAAAGCTCATTTGCGCCGAGATCGTCCGACTCGAGCAACTTTGGAAGGCCAAGCCTCCAGTATGAGGAAACAACATTTAAGCCACTCAAGAGCACATCACCATAAAGCCAGCGCCAGCAGGAAGAAAGCCCGTTTCATGGGCCTCTGGCCGGGAGGCGCCCATGCCTTCGAATCCGCGTCGAAATTCATGACGCACCTGGTGCGGCAGGAGATGGCTCCAGTGTATCCTTTACGACCTGGGAGAAGTGCAAAGATGCTTGCGGCTGCCTCATTATCCGAAGGCAGGCGAGTTTGAGGTTGAGACTTGAAAAGTTCCGCTCAAAATCCCAAAATCCAGCAAACACCGGAAATGGGAATGGCCATACATTACGGCTTAAGCCTGCCGGGCGACGTCAAAACTGCGCGCCGGGCCATAAAAAAGTTGCGCGACAGCCTGCGCGCCCGGGTTCCATTCCGTGAGCCCCATCGTGGAACTGGAGGAAGAAGCTGCCGTCATCGTTCCAAAATCAGGAGATCCTCACCTCTTCCTGAAGCTGATTGCGACCTTTGCAGGAACCTTGAAGAACCGCGCAGAGGGCGAAGGCGCTTTTGCACCGGAAATCCAGAAGTTCGCCAAATTCGGGCATCTCGGGGCGAAAGGAGCCAGTCGCCATTCGAAAATGGCAGCCGGCCTCGTTGGAATAACCAAGCGGCTGGGACAGTCAGGGCACGTATAATTACGATGTGCCGTTCAATCTAAATCACCAACCGAAAACCCGCCGAACCAAATTAAGCATGAGCAGCGAAACCAAGACAACGCTGGTTCAGAACTGGGTTCTGAATGCGAAAGAGGGCGTAATGGCCCTTCCCCGGACCATCATTGATCCACTGTGTCCAACCAGGTTCACGCGCGAAGCCGAGCCAATCCGCGCAGCTATTCTTTCCCGCGCCGAGTTCATCGAGAGAAGCAAGGCCGAGCAGGACTTCCGCTACAAGCAAATTATCCCTTACATCGTCCTTCAGCACGCGCGCAAGTTCCTGCTCATCCGCCGAACCCCCAAGCAGGGCGAAACGCGCCTGCATGACAAGTTCTCGCTGGGAATCGGCGGACACATCAACACCATCGACAAAGCCGAGGGCGACATCCTGGAAACAGGCATGCGCCGGGAGCTCAACGAGGAGATCAAGGTTCATCGCGAGGAGGCGTGTCGCCTGGTTGGGGTGATCAACGACGACACCAAGGAAGTGGACCGAGTGCATCTTGGGCTGGTCTATCTGCTCACATGCAAGACCCCGGGCTTCACCAACCGCGAGCCGGAGGCATACACGGCCCTGTGGCAGACGCCCGACGAGATCGCAGCGGTTTTAGAGCAGATGGAATCCTGGGCAAAAATTGTCTACGAGAAGGTCATCCGCAATAAGCCCGCATGAGTTTGGAACCAGGCTGGGCTTGGCGAGGATGCTGTGAAAGGTGAACGCTTCCAACAGGTCCAGGTGCTCGGACATCTTGTACCGGTCCCCCACCTTCGAGGAGGAAGGCCAAAAAGCCCCGCAGTGATGCGAAATCGCGAGAAATACCTTCAGATTGCAGCCAAGGTGGCACGCAAAATATGGTGTTACAAGTCCGGATCCTGCCGGTATGCGGCGAAGGATATTACAAAGGCCCTTCTGGACAACGGACTGTCGGATTTCCAGGTGGTCGAAGGCTACGTTAGGCAGCCCTCTGGAGAATGCGGGCCAAGGAACCAGCACGTTTGGATACTGCTCGGAGATGGAACCAAGATGGATCCAACCAAGATTCAGTTCGAGAAGGGCACGACCTACGCGGGAATCAAGAAAAAGTATTCGCCGGCAGCGTACCTGATCCCTCATCCCAAAGACGCAGCTTTTGAGATCCAGTACCCGGATTACCGGCAGGAATTTTACAAAAACAATTGCAACACCAGCGCACCGACACATTAGAATAAGGAAGGCATGAAGCCACCTATGAGAACCTGCCGCTGATCCGCCTGTTCGCAGGTCAGACCGCGGCACACCGAGCCGTAGACCGGCTTCGCCAAAGCGAAGATCTCGGCAAGAGACCTTCATGAACCTGAATGTAAAAAAGGCGAGGAAGAGGTTGTCGCCAAGCTGGATGATTTCGAGGCATCTTCCAATTTTCGGAACGGGCTGCCTTTTTGCAAGAAAGTCATTGTGCATAACGGGCAATCAGGGCCAAATTCCCGGTGGGGAGCGTGTATTCGGTTGCCGCGAGATGGGACGGGAAACCCACCAAAGAGACATGGGGTTGTTGAGGCGCAATTTGAGACAAAAACATATGAACAGACTGACCATTCGCATAAATCCAGACAAAAGCTGGGCGCTCGTCAACGGCTCGATCGCGGGTTTTAACCAGGAGGAAATCATTCCTCCCGATAAGGCCGTCGTCATCCGGGACGAGCTGTTCGGGCAGACCGACGGATCGCAATGCGACTTCCCGCTCACCATCACCTTCATGGAAACGGGGAAAGTGGACGTGACGGTGGAGTTCACGTGACGGTGGAGTTCCTGAGGGGGGTGAAAATCCATCCCGATCTCGACCTGTTTCAGCTTGCCTTTATTGAGGCAAAAGTGGTGGAATTGGGGCCGGAACAAGCGCGTCTTGCCTACAGTTCCAACGCGCACGTCAGTGTGTTCGCGCGCAATTACTTGCGCATTCGATTCCAGGATTGGGTCAGTCGGTTCGGCCGAGGCTTCCCCCCATCCGGGATGGATCCGGCCCAAGAGGGGTACACGCCAAAGGCAGACTGGGGCAAATTGCCGCCGAAAGAGAAGAAGGCAAAAAAACCAGCCGAGGAGAAGATAGTCAAGAGGAAGAATATCAAGTCGAAAACGGCCCGGAAAAAAGGGAAATCGACGGCAAAGTTGGCGATCGCCGGATAAGCCAGATGGGCAGAACGCCGAGATTTTGCTGAATAAACACATGAAGACCATCGATTCAATAGAGTTCGGTGTCATCGAAGAGAGCACGAAGATCGTTGTGCCGCGGTCCCTGGTAATCGGCAATCAGTCAGCACAACAACCCTACTGCGTCG
>JBEKCX010000602.1:0-4183 GCA_050014655.1 Occallatibacter sp.
TTCGAGCATCTTGGCGACGGGGATGCCGGTCCACTTGGAGACGACGGCGGCGATGTCTTCCTCGTCGACCTCTTCCTTGAGCATTCTGTTGGGGGATTTGGCGTCCGGTGATGCGGATTCGGTGAGCTTGCGGAGTTCGGCTTCGGCCTTGGGAATCTCGCCGTATTGCAGCTCGGCGGCGCGCTGGAGGTTGCCCTTGCGGGTCTGCTCTTCGGCCTCGAAGCGAAGGGCTTCGAGGTGGGTCTTGAGTTCGGCGATGCGTCCGATGGCGCCGCGCTCCTGCTGCCAGCGGGCGCGGAGGGCCTTGGCTTGCTCGCGGACTTCGGCGAGTTCCTTGCGGACCGCTTCGAGGCGTTCGCGGGAGGCTTCGTCTTTCTCGCGCTTGAGGGCGGCCTGCTCGATCTCGAGCGATGTGGCCTGGCGTTCGAGATCGTCGATCTCGGTGGGGACGGAGCCGATCTGGTTGGCGAGGGCGGCGGCGGCCTCGTCGACGAGGTCGATGGCCTTGTCGGGGAGGAAGCGGTCGGAGATGTAGCGGTGGGAGAGCGTGGCGGCGGCGACGATGGCGGAGTCCTTGATGCGGACCTTGTGGTGGGACTCGTAGCGCTCGCGCAGGCCGCGCAGGATGGCGATGGTGTCTTCGACATTTGGCTCGCCGACGTAGACAACCTGGAAGCGGCGCTCGAGGGCGGCGTCCTTCTCGATGTACTTGCGATACTCGTTGAGGGTGGTGGCGCCGATGGCGCGCAGGCCTCCGCGGGCGAGAGCGGGCTTGAGCATGTTGCTGGCGTCCATGGCGCCTTCGGCCGCGCCCGCGCCGACCAGGGTGTGCAGCTCGTCGATGAAGAGGATGATCTCGCCGTTGGAGTCTTCGATCTCCTTGAGGAGGGCCTTGAGGCGGTCTTCGAACTCGCCGCGATACTTGGCCCCGGCGATCATGCTGGCGAGGTCGAGGGCGACGACGCGCTTGTCCTTGAGAATTTCCGGGACGTCGCCGTGGATGATGCGGCGGGCGAGGCCCTCGACGATGGCGGTCTTGCCGACGCCGGGCTCGCCGATGAGGACGGGGTTGTTCTTGGTGCGGCGGGAGAGGACCTGGATGACGCGGCGGATCTCCTCGTCGCGGCCGATGACGGGGTCGAGCTTGCCCTTGCGCGCCAGGTCAGTGAGGTCTTTGCCGTACTTTTCCAGCGCCTGAAACTTGGCCTCGGGGTTCTGGTCGGTGACGCGCTGCGAGCCGCGCACGGCGGAGAGGGCCTTGAGAACGGCGTCGTGGGTTGCGCCCATGGCGGCGAGTGCGTCGCGGGTGGGATCGGATTTGGCCTCGGTGAGGGCGAGGAGAAGGTGCTCGGTGGAGATGAAGTCGTCCTTGAAGGAGTCGGCCTCTTTACTGGCGCGGTCGAGGACCTTTTGCAGGGAGGCGGCCATGGCGGGCTGGGCGTTGGAGCCGGAGACTTTGGGGAGTTTCGAGATGGCGGCGTTGGCGCCGGCGAGAAGCTGCTGCACGCGGACGCCCGCGCCTTCGAGGACAGGCAGGACGACGCCCTCGCGGTCTTCCAGCAGCGCGGCGAGCAGGTGCATGGGCAGGACTTCGGGGTTGCCGTTCTCGGCGGCGAGGGACGCAGCGGCCTGGATGGCCTGCTGCGACTTGACGGTCAACTTCTCCCACTTGAATGGCATAGCACTTCCTTGGATGCGGATGGACGGAGAGCGGCTTGAGGCTGGCGCCCTCTGCGTCTGGTCGAACGCAATTTGGAATTAGTATAGGGCGCGCGGAGGCTCATCCAAATCAAACAAAGACAATACAGGGGTCCTTCACTTCGTTCAGGATGACGCGGGTTGTCGTTCAGGATGACGCGGGTTGGGGTGCGGGATGACGCGGGTCGGGGTGCGGTGGACGTGCGGCAAGCGGCTTGGTGGCGATCTGCGCGAGCGGCGGAGTATACTCCGGAGCGCACGAAAATCAGCGATCCGGAGTCGATGCAATGAAGGCTGCCCGCAGGTTCTCACTCGTCCCGCTCTTCCTCTTTCCAGTTTTGTTCTTCATGGTTCTGACCGTGGCCGCGCAGGCGCAGGCACCGGCGCAGGCTCCGGCACAGGCGCAGGTGCGTCCGTGGCAGGTGATTACGGTGCCGTCGACCGCCGAGGTTGCGGCGAACTTAAAGTCTCCCCCGCGCGAGTATGGGGCGATGCAGCAGTTCCAGAGCTGGAACGGCGCGGACCAGGCGGAGGTGCGGCGGAGGATCTCCTTCGATCTGGACCAGATGGAGGCGAACGGCATCTTCATGATCAACCTGTCGCCCGGCCGGCGCGACATGGCGCACGGCGAGCCGGCGTATCTTTCGCCGGGCCACATGGACCTGGTGAAGTACATTGTGGGCGAGCTGGCGAAGCGGAACATGCGGATGTGGATCCAGGACGAGAGCGACTATCCGAGCGGGTTTGCCGGAGGATATATCACGGAGCGCTACCCGCAGCTTGGGATGCAGGACATTACGGCGGACATTACGGTGCATGTGGCGCCGGGACAGACGCTCGAGATGCCGGTTCCCGCCGACACGCTGGCGATCTGGGCGACGGAGACGGACCAGACCGGGGCGATCAAGCAGGTGATCCCGATCCCGGTGCCGGCGGACATGCAGTTGAAGTACCTGACGCCGGCCGAGGGCACCACGCCGAACGAGCCGCGCTACACCTGGCAGGTGCAGTTCCTGCGCCATGTGTACCTGAGCTCGCCGACGCGCAACTTCAACCGCGCGGACGGGACACGGGCCAAGGACGCGACCTACACGATCATCGATTACCTGGACCCGAAGGCGACGGACGCATTCCTGCATACGGTTCATGAGACGTACTACAACGCGGTGGGCGACCAGTTCGGCAAGATCGTGATGGGCACCTTCGGCGACGAGCCGGACTATTCGAGCGGGATTCCGTGGACGCCGAAGCTACTGGAGGAGTTCAAGGCGAAGAAGGGCTACGACCTGGCTCCGTATCTTCCCTCGTGGTTCGACCGCGCGCCAATCAAGGGCGCAGACCTGGCGCGGGCGGACTACTACGACGTGTGGAGCGGGATCTTCCAGAACTCGTTCTTCGGCGAGCAGGCCAACTGGGCCAAGGCGCACAACGTGGAGTACCTGGTGCATCTGAACCACGAAGAGACGATGCAGGCGCTGGAGCGCAGCGAGGGCGACTTCTTCCGCGACGAGCGGTATGTAGAGACTCCGGGGATCGACAATTTGAACCAGTTGATTCCGAGCGCGGTGCATACGCCGGACGGGACGTGGAACATCAACAACAACTTCCCCAAGCTGGCCAGCTCGACGGCGCACCTGTTCGGCAAGCCGAAGGTTTGGGCGGAAGAGGGCGGCGGAACGGGGATCGATGGCAAGTACCAGATGGACTTCCAACTGGTGCGCGGAGTCACCACTCTGGCGCTACGCGTGCCGTGGACGCACGCCGCCGCCGGAGAGCCTCTGCCGGCGAATCCCGTGGTGCAACCGCAGGCCAAGATGATTGCGATGTATGGCAACCGCGGCGGCTATCTGATGTCGATTGGGCGACCGGCAGCGCAGGTTGGGCTGTACCATCCGGGCAACACGATCTGGATGGGAGGCGATGCGGCGACCGAGGCCGACCGCAGCACGACCAAGCTCGGCTGGCAACTGTTCGAACACCAGATCGATTGGGACTACTTCGACGAGCAGTCGCTGAGTTCGGTGGCGACGCTGGCAAATGGCGGCTTCACCAACCTGAGCGGGCAGGTGTACAAGGCGATCGTGCTGCCGTCGATGACGGTGATTACGCGCACGGGGCTGGCGCGGCTGAAGGAGTTTGCGCAGCAGGGCGGCAAGGTGATCTTCGTGGGCAAGACGCCCAGCCTGATTCTGGACAAGACGTTTATGGATGCGAAGGAGAAGCCGGACCTGAGCTTCGCCACGCTGATTGAGAGTTCGGGCGACATTACGCCGGCGGTGATTGCTGCGCTGCCCAAGCCGGACGTGAAGCTGGACGCGGCGTTCCAGAGACTGACGTATACCCACCGCCAATTCACCGACGGGGACATGTACTTCTTCTTCAACGAGAGCAACAAGACGGAGTCGCGCGTGGCGACGATTGCGGGACATGGCACGGCGCAGGACTGGGACCTGGCGACGGGCGAGATCCATCCGCTGTCGGCGGC
>JBEKCX010000603.1:0-3520 GCA_050014655.1 Occallatibacter sp.
TCCCAGCGATACGGCTGCCACGAACACGCGCCCACGTCCTTTCCGTTGAGCGTCACCTTCGCGTAGTCGTGCACATCGGCGATCTCCAGGAACACACGCTTCCCCTTGGGCGCTTTGGCTGCGGTGAACTGCATCGTATACGTCGCCGGCCCGGAGAACCCGGATGTGCCCAGCTCCTCCCATGGCTTCAGCGCCGTGGTCATCTGCTTTCCGTTCAGGTCCAGCTTCCAGTCGCCATCCAGCGTCGCAAACGTCTCGCCCGCTGCAAACGACGGCTCCGGTGCGGCTGCAACCCCCTTGGCCAGCGGCCCCACCACAATCACCTTCGCCTCGTACGGCCCCAGCGCCAGCGGAATCTTCACCGCATCCGGCCCATCGGCCACGGCACCGCTCAGAGGATGGATCTCGCCCGTAGCCAGGTCCCAATCCTGCGCCTTGCCGTGTCCTGCAATCGTCGCCACGCGCGACTCCGCCTTGTTGCTCTCGTTGAAGAAGAAGTACATGTCGCCGTCGGTAAATTGGCGGTGCGTGTAGGTCAGTCTCTGGAACTCCGCGTCTAGCTTCACGTCCGGCTTGGGCAGCGCAGCCAGCACCGCCGGAGTAATGTCGCCCGACGCCTCAATCAGCGTGGCAAAGCTCAGGTCCGGCTTCTCCTTCGCATCCATGAACGTCTTGTCCAGGATCAGCGTCGGCGTCTTGCCCACGAAGATCACTTTGCCGCCCTGTTTCGCGAATTCCTGCAAGCGCGCGAGCCCAGTCCGCGTAATCACCGTCATCGACGGCAGCACAATCGCCTTGTAGGTCTGCCCGCTCAGGTTGGTGAAGCCGCCATTTGCCAGTGTCGCCACCGAACTCAGCGACTGCTCGTCGAAGTAGTCCCAGTCGATCTGGTGCTCGAACAACTGCCAGCCCAGCTTGGTCGTGCTGCGGTCGGCCTCGGTCGCCGCGTCGCCGCCCATCCATATCGTATTGCCCGGATGGTACAGCCCAACCTGCGCCGCGGGCCGCCCAATCGACATCAGATAGCCGCCGCGGTTGCCGTACATCGCAATGATCTTGGCCTGCGGTTGCACCACGGGGTTCGCCGGCAGAGGCTCTCCGGCGGCGGCGTGTGTCCACGGCACGCGCAGCGCCAGCGTGGTAACGCCGCGCACCAGTTGGAAGTCCATCTGGTACTTGCCCTCGATGCCCGTTCCGCCGCCCTCTTCCGCCCAAACCTTCGGCTTGCCGAACAGGTGCGCCGTCGAACTCGCCAGCTTGGGGAAGTTGTTGTTGATGTTCCACGTCCCGTCCGGCGTATGCACCGCGCTCGGAATCAACTGGTTCAAATTGTCGATTCCCGGCACCTCCACGTACCGTTCGTCGCGGAAGAAATCCCCCTCGCTGCGTTCCAGCGACTGCATCGTCTCTTCGTGGTTCAGGTGCACCAGGTACTCCACGTTGTGCGCCTTGGCCCAGTTGGCCTGCTCGCCGAAGTACGAGTTCTGGAAGATGCCGCTCCACACGTCGTAGTAGTCCGCCCGCGCCAGGTCCGCACCAGGTATCGGCTTGCGGTCGAACCACGAGGGAAGGTATGGCGCCAGGTCGTAGCCCTTCTTCGCCTTGAACTCCTCCAGCAGCTTCGGCGTCCATGGAATCCCGCTGCTATAGTCCGGCTCGTCGCCGAAGGTGCCCATCACGATCTTGCCGAACTGGTCGCCCACCGCGCCGTAGTACGTCTCATGCACCGTATGCAGGAAGGCGTCCGTCGCCTTCGGGTCCAGATAATCGATGATCGTGTACGTCGCGTCCTTGGCCCGCGTCCCGTCCGCGCGGTTGAAGTTCCGTGTCGGAGAGCTTAGGTACACGTGCCGCAGAAACGTCACCTGCCAGGTGTAGCGCGGCTCGTTCGGCGTGGTTCCCTCGGCCGGCGTCAGGTACTTCAACTGCATGTCCGCCGGCACCGGAATCGGAATCACCTGCTTGATCGTCCCGGTCTGGTCCGTCTCCGTCGCCCAGATCGCCAGCGTGTCCGCGGGAACCGGCATCTGCAGCGTCTGCCCCGGAGCCACATGCACCGTAATGTCCGAGACGATGTCCTGCATCCCTAGCTGCGGATAGCGCTCCGTGATATATCCCCCGGCAAACCCGCTCGGGTAGTCGCTCTCGTCCTGGATCCACATCCGCATGTTGCGCTTCGCCAGCTCGCCTACAATGTACTTCACCAGGTCCATGTGTCCCGGCGAAAGGTACGCCGGCTCGCCGTGCGCCATGTCGCGCCGCCCGGGCGACAGGTTGATCATGAAGATGCCGTTCGCCTCCATCTGGTCTAGGTCGAAGGAGATCCTCCGCCGCACATCGGCCTGGTCCGCGCCGTTCCAGCTCTGGAACTGCTGCATCGCCCCATACTCGCGCGGGGGAGACTTTAGGTTCGCCGCAACCTCCGCGGTCGACGGCACCGTAATCACCTGCCACGGACGCGCCTGTGCCTGCGTCTGCGCCTGCGCCGCAGCCTGCGCCTGCGCAGCCGTGGTCAGGACGGTGAAGAACAAAACTGGAAAGAGGAAGAGCGGGACGTGTGAGAACCTGCGCGTAGCCTTCATTGCATCGACTCCAAATCGCTGATTTTCGTGCGTCCCGGAGTATACTCCGCCGCCTGCGCAGCTAGCCACCATGCCGATTGCCGCACGTCCACCGCGCCCCAACCCGCGTCATCCTGAACGACAACCCGCGTCATCCTGAACGAAGTGAAGGACCCCTGAAGGACCCCTGTATTTTCTTTGTTTAATAGGGATGAGTCTCCGCGCGCCCTATACTAATTCCAAATTGCGTTCGACCCGACGCGGAGCGCGCGAACAATATCTGTCCTCCGTCCAATCCGCATCCAAGGAAGTGCCATGCCATTCAAGTGGGAGAAGTTGACCGTCAAGTCGCAACAGGCCGTCCAGGCCGCCGCCGCCCTGGCCGCCGAAAACGGCAACCCCGAAGTCCTGCCCATGCACCTGCTCGCCACCCTGCTCGAAGACCGCGAGGGCGTCGTCCTCCCCGTCCTCGAAGGCGCGGGCGTCCGTGTGCAGCAGCTTCTCGCCGGCGCCAACGCCGCCATCGCCAAGCTGCCCAAGGTCTCCGGCTCCAACGCGCAGCCCGCCATGGCCGCCTCCCTGCAGAAGATTCTCGACCGCGCCTCCAAAGAGGCCGACTCCTTCAAGGACGACTTTATCTCCACCGAGCATCTCCTCCTCGCCCTCACCGAGGCCAAAGGCGACCCCGTCCGCGACGCACTCGCCGCCATGGGCGCAACCCACGACGCCGTCCTCAAGGCCCTCTCCGCCGTGCGTGGCTCGCAGCGCGTCACCGACCAGAACCCCGAAGCCAAGTTTCAAGCCCTCGAAAAGTACGCCAAGGACCTCACCGATCTGGCGCGCAAGGGCAAGCTCGACCCCGTCATCGGCCGCGACGAGGAGATTCGCCGCGTCATCCAGGTCCTCTCCCGCCGCACCAAGAACAACCCCGTCCTCATCGGCGAACCCGGCGTCGGCAA
>JBEKCX010000604.1:0-7005 GCA_050014655.1 Occallatibacter sp.
ATACGGCGACGAGGCAGATTGATGGCTGTCTGTCGTGAGGAACCGTCGCTGCCCTTCGCGAAAGCCAATCATCAGCGGATTCGTTGCGATGAGAAGCGTGGTGATCGCCGCCGATGGTGGCGGCGAAGTGACAAGCGCAAGGTCAATCTGATGGCGCTGAAGTTTCGCCATCAACTCGGCAAAGTACTCGGTGGCCAGTTCGATGACGAGATCCCGGTAAAGACGCAACTCGATTGACCGCACTAGCTCGATCATCTCGGATGGCAGGTACGCCGACGCCCCGATACGGAGCTTATGGCGCTCACCTTGCTTGGCTTCCCGCGCCTCATGAATGGCGCGATGGAAGGAATAAACGCTTTCCTGAATATGCTCGACAAAGTGCCGCCCAGCTCCGGTGATCGTAGCGCCGTCATGGCCCCTGTTAAAGAGCCTGGCCTGCACCATTCGCTCGATCAGCAGCAGTCGCTTACTGAGGGCGGGTTCGGTGACCCCGACGCGCTTTGCCGCTTGTGTGAAGGTGCCCTCCTCGTGCAGGGCGACGATCAGTTCGAGATCGCGAATCTTCAGACGAGATGTCAATCACGCACCTCCGCTTACACGTACTCCTGTGCTTCGCCAAAGCAAGTCGTGCGATCATGACTTCAATTCCTCCGGCTGAAGACTCCCCCCTTCTCTGAGTGGCCAACCAAAAACGCATTGACTGCGGATTCTGATATAGACGCAAATGCTGTAGAAAGGTTAGTTTGCGGCATCAAATCGTCAATTCGAGAACGATTCCTTCGACGAAGGCCCGACAACAACAGCGCGACCGCCGGCTCCAAATCCAAAAAGTTATAGCCTACATCCAAAAAGTTATTGGACAAATCGCGATCTACTGTTGCACGGTTGGCAAATGGAGAGCAAGAGCGCTTTGCCATGAGCAGCTATGGGAACCAGAGGATCGACACGGAGGTGACAGTCGTTATGAAGGAACGATACCTGACGGAGATTCAAGTCGCGGAACGCACTCACATCAGCCTTGCCACCTTGCGCCGGTGGCGCCTTGAGAACCGTGGACCGAAATACCGCAAGTTCGGATCGCTGGTTCGTTACGACGAGGACGAATTGAACCGTTGGGAGGAGGCTCAACCCTTCGGCGGCGACGCTCCCGACCAGAGGATTGCACCGCGATCTGTGAACGGAGCAGCCCTGTTAAGACGCGCAGGATGAGGTACATAAGAAGAATAACCAGGAGGACAATCACACCGTGGGAGTCGTAAGCAGCAGAAGGGAGGCAGAATATGGATCGAAAGGCACTCGAATTCATACCGCAACAAGAGTATACTGTATTCAGGAGTACTCGAATGCCTTCAGCGGTCAAAGAAAAATCGAAGCAAGCGGCTCATGCCAAGCCCCCGGCTTTGCCGAAAAGAACCCACAAGACGAAGTTCCAGGCCGATCTTGCGCCCTCGGAAGATCACATGGTCCGCGCACTCAAGGCGGAACTGCAAATGAGCAGCAACTCGGATTTTCTATCCGACGCGCTGACGCTCTTCCTATGGGCGGTCTCGGAACGTAAACGCGGTCATCGCATTGTCAGTGAGAGCGCCACCGGGGAGCGGAAGATCCTGCTGTTCCCCAGGCTGGAGCGCGTCGCGCCTGAGGTAACTCTGCCGCACGTCGATATTCGCTGGACAGACAGAGAGCTGGGCAGCCTCGCAGAGCTTGTCTCCGGCCAGCCGGCCGAACCAACGGAAGCCCTCATTCGGGCGATGAGGAGCTAGCGTGGCGGTCACAATTCGTCGTCTCGAAGAATTCGATGAGGTTGCGGGCTTCGATTGCGGAGACGAGCCGCTTAACAATTATCTGAAGCGCCACGCGTGGACGAATCAGCAGAAGGTGTCTATCGGCGTGACGTATGTCGCGGTAGACGAGTCCGCGCCGCGCACCGTGTTGGGCTACTTCACGCTGGCCACCTCCAGCGTGCCCCGCGACCGGTTTCCCCAGAAGTATGTGCGTGGCCTGCCTCCCTACGATCTGCCTCTGATTCTGCTGGCCCGCCTGGCGGTGGATAAGCGTTTTGGCGGCAGAGGGCTGGGCCATGCCTTGCTCTCCGAAGCTCTCAAAATCACTCTGCGCGTGGCCGATGAGGTTGGCTGCCGATGCATCGTCACCGATGCCTATCCCGATAAAGCGGGATGGTACGCGCGCTACGGCTTCATTCCACTGGAAGGAGCCGCGGCCACCGGCCCGCAAAAGATGTTTCTGGATGTGCGTACGATCCGGCGCGCATCCTCGTTCGAATCTTCCCCTGCGGAAAGATAGCAGGCGAAAGAACAGGAGCCATTCTCATGAGTCTCTTTCGTCGTGGCGATGTTTGGTGGTACGAATTCTGGTTTGCCGGACGGCGCATCCGCGAATCCTCAAGATCTCCCTCGAAGACCGTTGCCAAAGGGGCGGAACAGAAGCGGAAACGCGAACTGGAACAGGGCTTCAACAACTTCACCGATCAGCGCCATGAGCGAATCCGCACATTCGGCGACATGGCAGAAGAGTATTTTGCGGCCTATAAGTTGCGATTGCCCCAGTCGGCAGTATTCGCCGAGTATGCAATTGATCATCTGAAGCGACTTCTTGGCAGCAAGATACTGGTCGATTTCAACGAGGCTGCCGTCATTCAATACCAGAACGCGCGCCTCAGTGAAGGCGCCGCTCCGAAAAGCGTCAATGAAGAAGTAGGCTTTCTGCTTCGCATCCTCGGCGATCCGGGCGACTTGCTCCGAATCCGGCTCCGCAAAAGGAAGATGCTCAAGCTGAAGGTTCGCCAGACAGTCGGAAAAGCCTATACGCCCGCGGAAAAGGACAGAATGCTGGAGGAGGCGCGCAAGGCTCGGTCCCCGCACATCTATCTCGCCTTGAATCTGGCGCTCAACGCCGGTATGCGCGATGCCGAGATCAAGACTTTGACGTGGGGACAGCTCGACTTCGCCAAGAAGTACCTGGCAGTAGGCCAGAGCAAGACTGAAGCGGGCGAGGGGCGGACGATCCCTTTGAATTCGACGCTCTTCGATGTCTTCGCCAAATATGCCGCCTGGTACCGGAAGAAGTTCGGGGAGACCCGAACCGAGTGGTACGTCTTCCCCTTTGGAGGGCCTAGTCCAAGCGACCCTACTCGGCCCGTTACCACCCTGAAGACGGCATGGAACAACGTCCGCAAGAACGCCCAGGTGAAAGGCCGTTGGCACGACAACCGGCACACGCTCATTACCGACCTTGCCGAAAGCGGCGCCGGCGACCAAACGATCATGGACATCGCCGGCCATGTCTCCAAGCAGATGCTCAAGCACTACAGCCACATCCGCATGGAAGCGAAGCGCCGCGCCCTGGAGTCGATTGTCACGGGCCGGCCGGCTACAAAGGAATCCGCCCTGGAGACCGGACGGGCCGTGGGGTACCCACAAGAGTCCCCACAAGGGTTGTAGAACGGAAGAAAACGGGCAGGCAAGAGGCGTGCAACGGCAGGGGATGAAAGCACTCCCGCAACCAATGATGCTGAGAGTATTTGCTCAGAAATACCCACAAATGCGCAGCTTTCTTATGTACAGTACCCACAAAAGTCCCCACATTCGTCGATTTTCTGGGTTTGTCTGGGAGCGGAACATGCTCGTAAGTCTATGATTCTATTTGGCTCCTCAGGTAGGACTCGAACCTACAACCCTTCGGTTAACAGCCGAATGGTAAACGCTGGAGTACATGTACATTCAATGACATACAGAGGACAACAGAGGAAAATTCGGAGTCCTTTCGGCGCTCAATTGGACCAAATTCTGGACCAAGTTTTTCTCACAGGGTATCCGGCTCAGGAATCGCTCAAGTGTCGCAATCTGGAATACGATGGCCAAGAAACTTCAGGCGCCGCCCGGTGAGGTCTATTAAATCAGGTCAGCCTCTCTGAGCGGCTCCAAGACGCCGTTCTGAAGTTTGCTCCTATCAAACCCTGTTTCGGACTCAGCCCGGAGGCTGACCTCAACCTCACCGGCAATGTCGGCGAGGTTTGCAGCCGCACTCCATGCGTTGTAGAGCTTGTCGCGGTTGGCTGTGAAACTCACCTGAAAGACCTTTTCCGTCGGAGCTTGTGCTCCCTTCCCGGTTGCTGGTTCAGGATGCGGCGAGGGTTCATCGTGTGATGGAGTTAGAGGCACTGGCCCTGTGGTGGTCTGGGGCGTAGCCTCATCGAGAATGGATTGTGGCAGCATCAGGAACCCGGACTCCAAGTCAATTTCGTCGTCTGAGACCGGGACATTGAACCGAACCTTGGGGCGGGCGACCTGATACTTTCCGAAAACATCGAGCGTAGGTACACTCCCGCTAAAGTAGCCGAAGATGCCCTTTCCCACGCCCTCGGCGGTTGCCCTCTGGATAACGTCTTTGCTGGTCAGGCGCGTAAATCCCAGGAACGAGTAAAAGCCGCTTACGACTTCGCTGCAACGTATGGCGAGCCGAGGTGGTTGATCTTCTCCAAGCCTGAAGAGTTCGACGATCTTTGTCGGCTTCAGCGTAAGGAAGACGCGGGATTGCACTACCGTCAGTAGTTCCATACTCCGCTCAAAGACCATCGCCTTGCGGTTGCCGCTTACTGTCGCCTGCAATGGCCGGCCTCCCGCGGCGATCTTCTCAATTGCGACGATGCTCTGGTCAGTTCTGTTGTCCTTTTCGAGTTTCGGGAGCCAGACCTCCGGATAGAGTTTCACGAAGGCAGACTCGGCAGAACTTTCATGGGTAGACCTGCGCTCACGCAGTTCGTCGGCCTGCTCCTTCGTCAGGTGGTGTCTGTGCGCCGCCTTACTCACCCGGTCAACGGCGATGAAGTAGCGAACTTCGCGTCGCAGACTCTCTGTCTGGTCTGCAGCGGGAATCGCCAGCGCCAGTCCATTCTTGTAAAGGCGCGGCTTGCTTCCACACTTCTCCAAGAACTCGCGCGCCAGAGTCTCCTTCTCCGTCGGAGGCTTGGTGGCGATGTCGAGAGACAGATACGCAATCTGAAACCGGGGCTCTTCGTCGGGGATCTCGCCGGAGGAGGCTGGCCAAGCGATTGCTGCATGATGGCCTGCGAGTCGCTCTTCCAGCATTTCCTTGATCTTGGCGGTCACTGAGGCCTCATCCCGCGCGACAGCATCCGCCTCTTGCTCGATAAGAAGGGTGACGTTTGGGTCCTGCTTGAAGCAGTAGCGAGTGCCGTCATAGTGCAAGTACAGGCACGACCGCCGCAACTCTGCCAAGCACGCCTGTGCCGTGAGGCTGTCGAGGTCGGGGCTGACACAAGCTGCCAGAAGGTCAGACTCGGACACTCCTGGAGGCAGGACTTCCTTTGTGTTTTCCCCTTCACGACGCAAGCCGCCGAAGGAATAGAGAAAGATCGCCGTGGCCAGCCGACTGGCAAGGCCCTTTCCCACCTCTGCGGGATTGGCTTTCGCGCGCAGCTTATCGATTTGTACGGCTCTTGAGTTGGGGCCTACTAGGTCGGCCTGGAAGACGGCATCGTACCGGTTCATCAGGCTGAGTTCCTTGACGCAGGCCCGACGGACTTCCGGATCGTTGAGCAACACGTCGCCGGGGCCGAGCACCAAACCGCTCTTGCCTGCTTTGTGCTGCGCCCGCAGACAAGCGGCCAGGAACCGCAAAGCGCCTCGCGTCCGCTGGTACTCCGGAAGAGAGGCCCATCGTTGGCGCATCAGGTCGAGCAGCGCAGGATGAAATGGATAGGCCAGCTTCATCCTGTCCCGCAGTTGGATGCCCTCTTCGGCAGCCTGTTGCTCCTCCGCCGCATTCGCAGCGTATGCCTTCCGCATCTGTGTGAAGATCTGCTGGAACGCAGACGCCGCGGCGCCGGCAACAGCGTCATCGGGCATCTTCTCTAACAGACGCCGCTGTATCACCTTGAAGACTTCGTCCTGTTCAACCGGCTCGCGCAGTGCGTCCTTCCGGCCGACAAAGTGGTCGAGAGTCTGGAGAAGTTGGCTATGCTGCAACGTCTCGCTGGGCTGGCTGGACGGCAGGGCCAACAGGACTACGGTCCTCGGCGCATTCGACGCTGCCACGGTGAGTTCTTTCAGGAAATTTAGGGTCTGTTCGCGCAGATCGGTCTTCTCAACCCTCACGCCTCCAGCATTGATCAGGTATTCGAGCGTTTCATCCAACAGGATGAGGTTCGGTTTGTCGCCAAATAGTTTGACCAAGTCGTCGCCGCCGGGAGAAACCCGCGCTTCGTCGTTGGCGCGCATGGCCTCATATCCGGCCTGGCCGCCGAGTTGCAAGGCCACCCAACCCCACAAGGTCAGCGGCCGGATACCGTGAGATTCCTTGCCCTGCTGGGCATTGAAGAACTGGCCATCCACCACGGCAACCCGGACTCCGGTCGGACTCTCCAGCCCCTTCGCTTCGGGCAATACGTCTAGCGCCTTCCGGCTCCGGGCTGCATGGAAGAGCGCGGCCATGGTATGGGACTTGCCGCCGCCGAAGGGCGTCATCAGCTTCAATACAGGCGCGCCGCCTTTGCCCGCGAGTCGTTTCAGAACCTCTTCGAGCAGCGACTTCAGCCCGACGGTCACATAGGAGGCCCGGAAGAAAGACTCGGCATCCCGGTACACTGGTGCTACCGTGCCTGACCCATCGGCTAGAGGGCCGAGATCCAAGGCGAAAATGTCGGTGTCTGCGTTTTCCTTCAACACGTCGGGATGCAGATGCACCAACTCGATCCATGGCTTGGGTGTGTTGTTCATATCGTTCCCCTAGTTCTTGAAAAGCGTCTGTTGTCCTGTGCGCCGATCTTCCACCGCCGCTTTGCCAACCATTACCGTGTTCCAATTTGCAAGCAGCTTGCCAAGCGCCGACTGCTCGGCTGTGGACGACACGTCAGAGAGTTCGCCTCCACTCAATGCCGGACCTGCAAGGGCCTGAGCGACAAGGCGGAGCTGCTCCACGCTCGGCTCGGCCTCGCTCAGAAACTCCGGAATCTTGAGGGGCTTG
>JBEKCX010000605.1:0-2687 GCA_050014655.1 Occallatibacter sp.
GGCTATCCGTGGTACGTGGCGCTGAACATGATTGGCATCATCTTCTTTGCTTACTTCTATATCTCGATCGTGATGAAGCCGGACGACATCGCCGACAACTTTCGCAAGTCGGGATCGTTCATTCCCGGCATCCGGCCGGGCAAGCGCACCTCGGACTTCATCAACGACATCCTCACCCGGCTCACGCTGGTGGGCGGGCTGTACTTGATCGCGATCACGCTGGTGCCCACGTTCATGATCTCGGGCATCCGCTTCGACAAGCTGTGGCTCATCGGCTCTGTCTTCGAGAGGCTGCCGTCATGGGTCACGCACGGAATGAATGTCACATTCTACTTTGGCGGCACCTCGCTTCTCATCGTGGTGGGTGTGGCCATGGATACGGTCAACCAGATCGAATCGCAGCTGATCATGAGGCATTATGACGGCTTTTCCCCGCGCTCCGGTCGCATACGCGGAAGGAAAACATGGTAATGCCTTCATCTGAAAACGCAGTCGAGCAGGGCGGGGAAGGGGTGAGGAAGACCCTTCCTGGCCCGATTCTCTTGTTGGGCGCGCCGGGCGTGGGCAAAGGAACCCAGGCCAAGGAGCTGGTGAAGCTGTGGGGGATTCCGCAGATTTCGACCGGCGACCTGTTGCGCGCCAATGTGGCTCAGGGTACCGATCTGGGCCGGATCGCCAAGGAAATCATGGGGCGCGGGGAGCTGGTTCCGGATACGCTGGTGAATCAGATGGTAGCGGTGCGCCTGGGAGAGCCGGACACAGCCAAGGGCTACATTCTGGACGGCTTTCCGCGGACGCTGCCGCAGGCAGGCTGGCTGGACAGCCGGCTGGCCACACTGGCGCAGGGCTTGCCGGTGATTGCCGTCAGCATCCAAGTGGATTATAATCAGTTACTGCGCCGGATTACCGGGCGCAGGAATTGCCCCGTCTGCCAGCGCATCTACAACGTCTTCGGCAATCCGCCAAAGGCGGAAGGAGTTTGCGACGTTGAGGGTGCGGCGCTGGTCCAGCGAGCCGACGACACGGAGAAGGTATTCGCCGAGCGCATGCGCGCCTACGAAGCCATGACCGCGCCGGTTGTCGAGCACTACCGGGCCTTGGGACGTTTTGCGGAAGTGGATGGAAGCGGGCCGATCGCTGCGATCGCGTCCGGTATTGTTGCCGCCGTCGAGCGGCTGCGGAGGTAGCGCAGCCGGAGGGCGGGTTTTTGCGTGAGAGGACAGAAATTGGTGATCGGCTTTCAGCGGTCAGTTTCCGCGAACCGGGCTGGCGACTGACAACTGACCACTGACAACTGAGAGCGGGGTTAGTGGCGGTTGTACTGAAGTCGTCCCTTGAGATCGAGAAGATGCGCCGCGCGGGACAGGTGGTGCGCGAGGTGCTGGAGTTGGTGCGCATCCAGGTGAAGCCGGGGGCCACGACGCTCGATCTGGAGAAGGCCGCGGAAGCGCGGCTGAGCAAGCTGGGAGTGAAGGCCGCCTTCAAGGGGTATCACGGGTTTCCGTGCGTGCTGTGCGCTTCGGTGAACAGCGAAGTGGTCCACGGCATACCGTCGCCCAAGCGGGTTCTGAAGGCGGGGGACATCGTCTCGCTGGATTTTGGGGCGGTGGTGGACGGCTACTACGGGGACGCGGCGATCACCGTGCCGGTGGGCGAGATCGACGCGGAGACGGCGCGGCTGCTGGCGGTGACGGAAGCGTCGCTGCACGCGGGGATTGCGGCGGTGCGGCCGGGGGCGACCCTGGGCGATGTGGGCGCCGCGGTTCAAGGGGTGGTCGAGGCCGGGGGTTTCTCGGTGGTGCGGGATTTTGTGGGCCACGGGATCGGGGTCCACATGCACGAAGATCCGCAGGTGCCGAACTTTGGCGTGCGGGGCCGCGGCATGAAGCTGCGGGCGGGAATGGTGATTGCCATCGAACCGATGGTGAATGCCGGCAAGGGAGACGTGAAGGTACTGGGCGACGGATGGACGGCGGTGGCCGCCGACGGAAGCATGAGCGCTCATTTTGAGCACACGGTGGCGGTGACCGCTACCGGAGCGAGGATTCTAACCGAGTAGCACGCTCGGGATGACAGGCCGGTGGCGGAAGAGCGGGCCGGCGGAAGTGGGATGCGGTTTGTCGAAGGAAGATGCGATTGAGGTAATGGCGGTGGTCACCGAGACTCTGCCCAACGCCATGTTCAAGGTGAAGCTCGAGAACAATCACGAGGTGCTGGCGCATGTCTCGGGGCGGATGCGCAAGAACTTCATTCGCATTCTTCCCGGCGATCGCGTGGCCGTGGAGCTGAGTCCCTACGACCTGAATCGCGGGCGGATCGTGTACCGGTACAAGTAGCTCTTAGCTATTAGCTTTTAGCTATTGGCTTGTTTGTGAAGAGCTGAACGGCGAAGAATTCGCAAGGATGAAGCTAGTAGCTAATAGCTAGCGGCTTGAAGGAAGGACAGCAGGAATGAAGGTCCGGGCATCGGTAAAGAAGATATGCGTCAAGTGCAAGGTCATCACCCGCCACGGGGTGGTTCGGGTGATCTGCGAGAACGCAAAGCACAAGCAGCGCCAGGGCTAGTAGGAGGCTGGCAGAGGGGGAAGGCTCCGTAAGAGTTGTCAGTAGTCAGTGATCAGTTATCAGTTAAGGGCCGTCTTTTTCGGGTTCTTTGAACTGACCACTGACAACTGAAAACTGACCAC
>JBEKCX010000606.1:0-3648 GCA_050014655.1 Occallatibacter sp.
ATATGAACGCCTCGCAGAGACACAACGCCACGGGCTGTGGTTCGGAGAACCGTTAGCTTTGCGGAATCTAACTGGAAACGCCGTATTTGCATGTCATGATATGAAAAGAAGATGGCGAGTGCTTTTGGTTTTGTTGCTGTTGGCCTCACCGGAAGCGGTGCAAGCCCAATTCAATTACTCCACCAATGCGGACAATAGCATCAGCATCACCGGTTACTCCGGACCTGGCGGGGCTGTGGCCATTCCAACCAACATCACCGGCCTGACGGTCACCAGCATCGGGGACTCTGCATTCAGGGGTTGCACCAACCTGACCAGTGTCACGATTCCTGGCAGCGTTACGAGCATTGGGAATTATGCGTTCTTGTTCTGCACCAACCTGACAAACGTCACAATTCCCGGAAACCTCACTAACATCGGACTCGCGGCGTTTTATCGCTGCATCAGCCTGACGGGCGTCGCGATTCCCGCCGGTGTCACGAGCATCAGAATAGCTACCTTCTATAATTGCACGAGCCTGACAAATGTCATGATACCCGGCAGCGTCACCAGCATTGGAGACTCGGCGTTTACGGGTTGCGAAGGCCTGACCAACGTCACGATCCCAAGCGGCGTCACCAGTATCGGGGTTGATGTTTTCTCTGGCTGCTCCAGTCTGGCCAGCGTCACGATTCCTGGCAGCGTCACCAGCATCGGAAACAACGCGTTTAGTTACTGCACCAGCCTGACTAACGTCACGATTGCCAACGGCGTCACCGACATTGGAAATTATGCGTTCTTTAACTGCACCAACCTGGCGAACGTCACGATTCCTGACAGCGTCACCAGCATCGGTGATTATGCGTTTTGTAACTGCACCGGCCTGGCCGGCCTCATAATGTCGCGTAGCCTCACGAACATCGGAAACTACACGTTCCAATACTGCACCAGCCTGACAAACGTCACAATCCCCGCCGGCGTTACCAGTATTGGTGCTTATGTGTTCTCTGGTTGCTTTGACTTGGGCAACGTCACGATTCCAGGCGGCGTCAATAACATCGGATACGGTGCGTTCGAGGGCTGTGCCAGCCTGACCGGTTTTTATTTCAAGGGCAACGCTCCGACCATTGATGTGTCGGGGTTCGTCTCGGACGATAACGCGACGGTCTTTTATTTGCTTGGCAACACCGGTTGGAGTTCCACTTTTGCCGGTCGTCCGGCCTTGCTCTGGAACCCGCTGATCCAAACCAGGGACGGCAGTTTCGGCATTAGTAACAATCAATTTGGGTTCAACATCACCGGCACAAACAGTTTTGCAGTGGTTGTGGAAGTCTGCACTAATCTGAGTAACCCTGTTTGGACCCCGGTACGGACCGTCACCCTCACCAACGGGTCGTTCTATTTCAGGGAACCGTTGCAAACGAACATCCCTTGCCGCTTTTACGGCCTCGGCTTGCCTTGAGGGCGCTGAAGCGAAACGGTGTGAGTTATGTGGCGTCGTTTCATGCTTTGCACCGCAGTTACCTCAAAGTGCGGATTTTCGCCGAGGGATCCGCCAGCCGATACCTTTGGGAAGCAGAAGCACCCCGTCTGCTAGTCCGGAATTGCTGCAAGACCTTTCGGCCTTGTAGCATTTTTTCGGCACGATGCATTGCGTTGCCGCTAGAACTGCGCCGTCACGCCCGCCCGGACTTTCCGCGCTGCCAGCTAGTCTGCATCGAGAGCACGCACAATCGCGGCGGCGGCGGCGGGCATCGCCGAGAGGCAATGGGCGGTGCCGTTCGACACCGTTGGTGAAATCTCCCAGCCTTGCGTAATCCCCCGCCGTCACCCACGCTGATCCGAATGCGGCGAATGCTTTAAACACGAAACTTGAAACCAAACACGGCCAACAACCCCTCGGAACCGGATGCGGTGGATGATATCATCGCCTATCACTACCGGACGAAGCATCATCTGCAGCGCTATGCTCTTGGACCGGGCGGCCTCGACTGGGCAACACAGCCGAATCCGTTTCGCCGTTTCGATGGTTCACCACTGCTCAAACTGCCGTTGGCCGACCGCGACGACACCCCTCCAGCAGCCGTTTTGTTCGGTGAACGCGAAGCGCCGCCGCGACCGTTCACCCTCAGTGCGTTGGGGTTGTTCTTCGAATTGTCCATGGGCCTTTCAGCTCGGAAGGAGATTCCGGGCATGAGCTGGTATCTGCGGATGAACCCTTCCAGCGGCAATCTGCATCCGACCGAAGCCTATGCCGTGCTGGCTGCGCTGGAATGGTTGCCGGGCGGCGCGGGTGTTTATCACTACGCACCGATGGATCACGCCCTGGAACAACGGGCGCGCCGATCACAGGGCACCAAACCGGACGAGATTGGATTTTGCGTTGGACTGACTTCGATCACCTGGCGCGAGGCGTGGAAATACGGTGAACGGGCCTTTCGCTATTGTCAGCACGACGTGGGACACGCCTTCGCCGCCCTTCGTTATGCGGCCGCCGCGCTGGGCTGGCGCATGGAACTGTTGCGGGAATGGGATGACGCGCAACTCGCCCGACTGCTCGGCCTTGATCGCCCGGAAGATTTTATCAATGCCGAACCCGAGACGCCGGAACTGCTCGTCAGGGTGCTGGTGAACGAAGCGGCGGAATCGGCTCCGTCACCCGTTGCCAACGCACCTGTTGAATGGTTCGGACGCGCCAACCGATTGAGCTGCTCCTATGTTGGGTGGCCGGTGATTGATGAAGCCATTGCGGTCTCGGAGCGAAAAGCCCCGATAGCAGACAAATCCGTCGTCCCGGATTCGTGGCCGCCGCCCTCGCCGCCCGCCTGCGCCCACTCGTCCGGTCAACTGATCCGCCAGCGCCGTAGCGCGGTCGCTTTCGATGGCGTCACCAGCATCACGCGCGAAAAGTTTCTGGCCATACTGGATACTACGCTACCGCGCGCATCCGCCCCACCGTTTGATGCTTGGCCCTTTTCGCCTCGGTTGCACCTGGTTTTGTTCGTTCATCTGGTCACGGGACTGGAGCCCGGCATGTATCTCTGGCTACGCGCGCCGGCCGACTCGGAGGCTTTGCGGCAAGCTTTTCACGACGTTCCCGATTGGGAAGTCCTGCGGGACACGGCCTCCATGGTGCCACTTTGGCGTTTAGTCCGGGGAGACTTGCGCGATTTTGCGCGGACCATTTCGTGCCACCAGGACATTGCCGCCGACGGAGCATTCAGTCTCGGCATGCTGGCGCGATTCGAAACGGTCATACGGGAACGCGGCGCGTCGGCTTGGCGGGAGTTGTTCTGGGAAGCCGGAATGATCGGCCAGTCACTCTATCTGGCCGCCGAGGCCGCTGGGTTACGAGGGACGGGGATTGGCTGTTATTTTGATGACGAGTTTCACGACGCGCTCGGTTTGAAGGGGCATGATTGGCAGAGCCTTTATCACTTCACCATTGGCAATCCCGTGGAGGATCTGCGGCTGCGGACCACACCGCCGTATGCCCATCTGAAAATGGGAGCGCGCGGCCCCTGACTGGGTAAGCTTACTTCTTTAGCCAGGAGCGCATCCAGGTCCGCCTTCGACCCGTCAAACAGATCGCCACTGATGAGCACGACGTCTGGATGTATTTGTTGAAGTTTGGCGACGACGCGGCGGGCGAAGCGGGCGCCACGGACA
>JBEKCX010000607.1:0-3756 GCA_050014655.1 Occallatibacter sp.
CAGCACCATCGGGGCTTACCCGTTCTCGAGCGCCCGCGCGTTCAATGGTATTATTGACGAAGTGGCGGTTTTCAATCAGGCGTTCACCGAAGCCCAAGTCGCCGCCCTTTACACTTCCGCCTCGGACATCCTGCTCTCACCGGTCATTACCTCCCAGCCTTGGCCGGAGACGCTTTACGCAGGCAGGACCGCCCGCTACACGGTGGGTGTCGTCGGCGCAAATCCGTTTACCTATCAATGGATGACCACCAACGGCAGCGGAGGTTTCATACCGTTGACTGATGGAGGCGAAATCTCCGGCTCAACCAACGCGACGTTGGTCATTAACAACGTCTCCGCACTCACCCCGGAAAATTATGAGGTCGTGATCACCAATGCCATTGGAGCGAAGACGAGCATGGTGGCGACTCTTACGCTGGCTCCTGCTTCCCAGTCCGCCTATGAGCAGATGGTTGACGCGGATCAACCGCTGGCGCTCTGGCGATTGAACGAAACCACCCAGCCAAATCCCGGACCAGCCTACGCCTTTGACTTCTATGGCGGCTTGACTGGAATTTATGGCGTCAATTCGAGCAACGGCGTTGCCGGGCCATCGGCTCCCGCGTTTACCGGGTTTGAAAGCAACAACAAAGCCCTCGAGACTTTCAACGATGTGACCAATTCTTACGTGACGGTTCCCGCGCTGGACCTGAACACCAACACGGCGACATTTTTGATGTGGATTTTTCCCGAAGGCATTCAAGCGGAGAATACAGGATTGTTCTTCTGGCGCGGATCCAGCAGCGCGGGCCTGATTTATGGCGGCGCGCACCCGGACAATAATCTCGCCTATAATTGGGGAAATATTTCCGCCCAATACTTCTGGGATTCCGGCGTGGCGCCGCCCGCCAATCTTTGGTCGCTGGTTTCCCTGGTCGTGACTCCCACCAACGCCACAATATATGTCATGAACACCAATGGGCTGAGCATGGCCAGCACCAACCTCGCCAATGGGAACATGGCCTTTGACAGCCCCAGCGCCATCGGTGCCGATCCTTACTCCAGCAGCCGCACGTTCAACGGCCTGATTGACGACGTGGCGTTCTTCGATCAGCCGCTTACGCAGGACCAGTTGATCGCCCTCTATCTCGCTGGCGCTGGAAGCTGGCCGATTTTGGCGCCGAACATCGAGCAGGAGCCGATTTCACCGACCCTGGCGACCGGCCGGGACGCGCAATTCAGGGTGGTGGCCGGCGGGCAACCACCTCTGGCTTACCAATGGATGACCACGAATGGCAGCGGCATTTTTGTGTCCTTGACAGATGGACCCGGCATTTCCGGCTCAACCGGTTCGACTTTGATGGTCAGCAATGTCTCCTCATCCACGTCGCAGGAATATAAAGTGGTGATCACAAATTTGTATGGCTCGGCGACCAGCAGCGTGGCGACACTGACGGTCGCTGCCACCACCGTTTCGGCTTATGCGTTGGCCGTTCAGGCCGACCAGCCCGTGGCTTATTGGCAGTTGAACGATGGGGTCGCTCCGAACCCCGGTCCGGCGTTCGCTTATGACTACTTCGGCGGTTACTCAGGCGTCTATGGTGTCAATACGAGCAACGCGGCGAATGGCATCGCTGGACCGAAGCCTCCGGGTTTTCCCGGATTCGAAACCAACAACGGCGCGCTGGAAACCGTCAATAACCTCACCAATTCATTTGTCACCGTGTTGCCGTTGAATCTCAACACCAACACGGTAACCATTTCGATGTGGATCTATCCCAAGGGCGATCAAGCGCCGAATGCGGGATTGTTCTTCTGGCGCGGTTCCGACAATGCCGGATTCATTTATGACGGCGTCACCGTGAACGACGAACTGGCTTACAATTGGGGCAGCAGTTCCGCCCCTTATCTGTGGCTTTCCGGCTTGGCGCCACCCGTTGATTTGTGGTCCTTTGTCTCCCTGGTTGTAACTCCCACCAACGCGACCATATATTTGATGAACACCAACGGCCTGAGCTCAGCCAGCACGAACATCGCCAATGCCAACATGGCTTTTGACAGCTCCAGCGCCATCGGGACTGATCCTTACTCCGACGCCCGCACGTTCAACGGTATGATTGACGAAGTGGCGATTTTCAATCAAGCGCTCACGGAAAGCCAGCTCAACGCCATTTACATGGCTGGCGCCGGCGACTGGCCGGGATTGGCGCCGCTGATCACGCAGCAACCGGCGCCCACCACGCTTTACTCGGGCCGGAATGCGTCATTCACGGTTGCGGTCAGCGGCCTGGCCCCATTCTCCTATCAATGGTACACCACGAATGCCGGCGGCACTTTTGTGCCACTGAGCGATGGAGGCGATGTTGCCGGTTCCACGAACACAGCGTTGATGATCGCCAACGTTTCCGCATCGACTCCGGAGGAATACCAAGTTGTCATATCTAATTTCTACGGCGTGTCCACCAGCAGCGTCGCGATGCTGTCCATTGCCGACGCGCCAGCCTCCTCCTACGCCACGACGCTCGAGGCCTGCCAGCCGGTGGCTTACTGGCGGTTGAACGAAACCATCGGCCCGAACCCCGGCCCTGCGTTTGCCTATGATTACTACGGCGGGTTCGTGGGGATCTATGGAGTCAATTCAAGCAACGCGGCCAATGGAGTCTTTGGGCCGTCCGCTCCCGAATTTCCTGGATTTGAACCCAACAATGGCGCCTTGGAAACCGTCAATAACGACACCAATTCATTTGTCACCGTGCCTGCACTGAATCTGAACACCAACGTCGTGACGATTTCAATGTGGATTTATCCCGAGGGCAATCAAACCCAGAATACGGGGCTTTTTTTCTGGCGCGGTTCCAGCAGCGCCGGCTTCATTTACACCGGCTTCGCGCCGGACAATGATCTGGCCTACAATTGGGGCAGTGCTTCGGCCCCGTATCTGTGGGACTCGCATCTGTCGCCGCCCACGAATCTCTGGTCGTTTGTGACCCTGGAGGTCACCGGCACGAATGCAACGATTTACATGCTCAACACCAATGGCCGGGCGTCCGCCAGCATCGGAATCACTAACGTCAATCTTGCATTTGACAGCGCCGGCGCCATTGGGACCGATCCCTTGTCCGCCTCCCGCACATTCAACGGTATGATTGACGAAGTGGCGATCTTCAATCAGGCCCTCTCCCAAAGCCAGCTCAATTCGCTATACGTGGCCGGAGCGGGGCCGTGGTTGCAATTCGAGCCGGTCATCGTGCAACAGCCGGTCCCAGCCACCATTTATCCCGGACGGAATGCGCAGTTCACTGTGTCCGTAACCGGTCAGGCCCCCTTTTCCTACCAGTGGTTCACCACCAATGGCAGCGGCAATTTTGTGCCGCTGGCTGCGACCAATTCGATTCTGGTCGTTACCAATGTGTCGGCGTCCACCCCGGCTGAGTACGAAGTGGTCATAACAAATTCGTACGGCGCGACGACCAGCAGCCTAACGACATTGACCGTTGTCTCCACTGCCTTGTCCGTCTATGGTACGGCGGTTCAGGCCGACCAGCCGGTGGCCTTCTGGCAGCTCAATGAAACCAATGTGGATCCTGCCACGGGCGTCGCGTTAGCCTTCGACTTCGACGGCGGGTTTACCGGACTCTATGGCACAAACTCTTTCAATGGCGGCAGCCCCAGTCCATTCACCGTCTCCGGTCCAGCCCCGCCCGCGTTCCCCGGCTTTGAAGCAGGCGAAGGCGCGCTGGAAACTTTTCCCGGCACCAACGATTCCTACGTAACCGT
>JBEKCX010000608.1:0-4615 GCA_050014655.1 Occallatibacter sp.
GAAGCGGCGAGCGATGACGACTCTACGCTGATCACCTAAGTACAAGGGAACAGGCATCAGCAGGGCAATGGCAGGAATCGTTGGATGGCCTATGTAGTTATTCGTCAATACCCCCTCCCCCCCTCCCCCCTCCCCCCTGCGGGGATTTTTCTTGTAATGCGTTCATTCCAGTGCGGTTAGAGCTATAATATTCAAAGTAGATATTTTAGGCGTAAGTGGATTGGAATCATTGGATTACAGAGCGAACGTGCCGCTAAAATATTCATTGCAAATAACTTACAGCTAAAATATTCGATACATTCCGGTTATTGGTGGAAAATGACGGATTTGGCGGGACAACATCCCTAAGGGTAAGAATATACTTGACACACCATCACTATTGGTGTATCATAGTTTTGCCATGAATAATATTGAGTTCCCAAAGAGCTTCTTGCAGGTCGCTAGATACTTCGCCGACTCCGATGTGTGCGTGGACTTTGTTGCTTCGATGCGCTGGCCCAATGGTGTTGTGTGCCCACACTGCGCTGGTCGCAGAGTTTCGTACCTCAGCACCCGCCGTATTTGGAAGTGTATGCACCGAGAGTGCCATAAGCAGTTCTCCGTAAAGACTGGCAGCGTGTTCGAGGATTCCCCGCTTCCGCTGGACAAGTGGCTCACCGCCGTCTGGCTGATTGTGAACTGTAAGAATGGTATCAGTTCGTATGAAATAGCCCGCGATCTCGAAGTGACTCAGAAATCGGCTTGGTTCATGCTCCACCGCATCCGGCTGGCGCTTCGGAAAGGCAACTGGAACAAGATGGGCGGGGAGGACGGGGGTCCTGTAGAGGTCGATGAGACCTTCATCGGCCCCATGCCTCAGAAGATGCACCGCGAGCGCAGGCTGAGGATGCAGAACGCATTGCGGGGATCGAACAACGGCAAGACCATCGTGATGGGTATGCTCGACCGTGAATCCCGTCAGGTGCGCGCCCAGGTTGTGCCAAACGTGAAACGCGAGACTCTTCAAAATGCCATCCTCTCTGAGATAGCGAAGGGCTCAACCGTCTACACCGACGGCTACCCGGCATACGACACCCTAGCGGCGCAGGAATACATTCACGAGACTGTGAACCACGTTGAAGAGTACGTCCGAGGCAATGTCCACACCCAGGGGATTGAGAACTTCTGGAGCCTCCTCAAGCGCGGCCTGAGAGGTACCTACGTTTGCGTTGAGCCCTTCCATCTCCACCGCTACGCGGACGAGCAGGTATTCCGCTACAACAATCGCGCAACCAAAGACAATCCGTTGGATGACGCGGATCGCTTCATGCTGGCTGTATCGCAGATTTCAGGGAAGAGACTGACCTATGCAGAACTGACCGGCAAGGTGGGAGAAACGGAAGCATTCTAAGCAAGCGAAATGGATGCGGAGACAGGGGCGGGGAAAACGGTTATAGTGATTCGCTGAGAGGAGTATGCCGTGAGTCCTCGCTTTGTTCCTGAAGTCTCTTGTCTTGGGTGCAATGAGCCCATTGTGCTCCACATTTCCACGCTTGCAAGAATACCTGACAATCCAACGGGTCTACCCAGCGGTTTTCGGTTTCATCCAATACTCGTTCTATGTCCGCGATGTAAGCAGGTAGCCAAATATCAGCACGCAAACCAGCAACGACAGACCCAATCAATATTGATTGGTGCGGAGGCCGAGGAAGTAATGCTGCGCTGCGGTGAGCCAGACTGCAAAGGAGTCCTAGCCGTGAACGCATTTGGAAGCGAAGATGTCTATAAAGCCGGGATAACTGCCTGGACATTCGGCCAAGGAGTGCAGTGCTCCAATGGCCACCCCGTCCGTCATCCACCAATCCTTCTACCGAAACGACCAAGGGTCTCATAGACTCGGTAGAGTATCACGCCCCGTTGGGCCAAGAAATCGGAATAGAGGAACGAATGACCGTACACGCCCAGAAGTTCTTTGCCGCAATCATCTCGCGAAAGCGTGGCATCTGCATCTGGCTGGCCTTTGCGGTCGTGCTGGCTCTCACATTCTTTCCGCCGTGGGTGTCAACTATAAGATTTGGCGAGCGGACAGGAGAGCGAATAAGTATCGGCCACTTCCGATATTCTCATGCCCCATACGAGTCGAACCGATGGGTATCCTGCAAGGTAGATTACGCACGCATGTTGGTTGAAATCGCGGTGGGTGAGTGCTTCGTGCTGGCACTGTATCTGACATGGGGTAGACCGAAAGGAATACGTGGATAAACAGCTCGCACTTCTCCTGTTGGACCAGATCGAGAAACTTGAACTAGAGAACAAGGCACTTATCGTGCTGTTGCCAGTTCTTGCCCACACCGGGGACATAGCGCAGGCTGAAGCCTTTTTAGAGAGACTAAAGACTGCTCCGGCAGCTCTAGCCGTTGTTCACGAACAATGGCTTCCACTGCGGCAACGAATCGAATCTGACTCGTCTCTGGAAGAGGCGTTGAAGAAATTCGCTCAAATAGTTCCACCGCCGAAGGATGTGAATTAGCGTCCATGCACGGCAGGGTATCACACGGCAATCTATGATTTGCCATTCTTGGCTGAAAGAGGCTTCTGGATGGCCGTTTTCGGCACCTTCATAATCGTCTGCATCGCAGCCGTGAAGCGGGCGAATTCAGGATTGTCAGGCGGTTTCTTCATAGTCTTATTATTCTCCTAAACGCTTCCTCGCCCAGCGATCAAATGCGAAGAAGGCGATGCCAACAACGATTAGCCCTAAGCCTTGCCAGTACATCTTGAGATATAGAAGCCACACGCCGACCACGGTCGAACCGGTTGCGGTATAGAGAAACCAGAAGTCGATAACCTTATGCTTACCCATCGGCTGCAAGTGTACCTCAATCTTCAAAACAAAAGCGGAATGGGATCTCCGCGCTCCCGAAGTCCATATTTCAAAACTTCCCCAATGTAAGATTCGTCCCATCGGGCCAGGAACGCAATGTTCTCGCGCATCTCCACCAGGCCGGCTCGAACATCTGGATTTTTAGAGCCGATGTAAGCAGTGTGGTTTGCTATCAGATCAGCCGCTTGCAATTCGGCAATCAGCTTGTCGTTCAAGAACCCAAATCCGATCACGCGCTTGGCGGTCTTAGGATTCATCTTGCGGAACCCCTGATAACATGCGGACAAATTTTCTTCATCACCATCGTCGTGGGTGAAGCCCACCATGCAGTTCCGATCTCGACTCCGCACACGCTTCACAGTCTCAAACATCACACTGCATAGGGCAGCTTTATACGGGTCTTGTGGAAGTATCTCATTGGCCTCTGGGAGTTGAGCTAACCGCGCATAGGGCTCCATCTCCACCGCAACCCCCACTCCTACAATCCCGCGATGCCGCGCTACTACGGCGAGGAAATCTTCGCGTATGGCTTTTGCTTGCTCTCTCTCGTTCGGCTGCGAGTGTTCGCCCTTCCGAAACTGCCGGAATTGCCCATCTACATGATTGCACTCGCTGCTCTTGAAGTAGTCGAGGCCGTGTCGTAACAGAGTGGCGCTCCAATCCTTTCGGAAATCAGCCCACACTTCACGGTTTGCGCAGAAACCAGCCGATACCATCAGCTTTTTAGCCTTATCCCCGCTATCGTCTAAAAAAGTCTGGAACACCATGCACATATACCCATTGACTTCCAGATAGAGGGGGAAAAACAGATCAAACCAATCGTCGAGGGTGAACTCGCAAGGCTCATCCTCTTCCACGTCAACTACATTGTTACCTAAAATTCCTACGTTTTCCATCGGAAAAACCCTTTGCTTTCCGATAGAGGAGCAAGTTTTTTACCGACCACCGCTATGGTGCGTCAGGTATGTTCTTGCCTCCCTAAGGTATTTATTCTATTTTGGTTACATGTAAAAAATTGATTCGATTTGTGTTGCAAATACAGTCTTCATTCGGTTTGGGGTGTGGCGTCTGGGGCAGTGTCTTTGGGATGGAGAAGGTCGTTGAGCATCTCTGCAAAGCGAGATTCGCGGCTTTCGGGGGCAGTGTCTTTGGGATGGAGAAGGTCGTTGAGCATCTCTGCAAAGCGAGATTCGCGGCTTTCGGCTTCAGGAGGGACGCCGTTGCGGTCGCCGCGCGCGGCGAGAGTTTGGCCGTTGCGGGTGCGGACGACGCGACGTGCCAGGGTGGAGAAGTCGTCTCCGGGCTTGGAGCCGGAAGAGAGGACGCGGAGATTGCAACTGGCGATCTGGAGGGCGTAGAGGAGGTTGCGGGCGAGGATGGGATCGATCTGGCCGGCGGCGATGGCCGCGAAGAGCAGGGAGATGGAGAGCTGGATCGCTTCGGCGTCTTCGAGCGGCGGGAGGTTGAGGGCGGTGGAGTGGGCGAACTGGGAGGGATTCTGGCCGTTCTCCAGCAGATATTGCACGGTTTCGGGGCGCAAGGGGCCGATTTTGGCCGTAGAAGCGGCATCGTGGCCGTGGCGGAGGGACCGGTGGAAGAAGCAGAAGAGGGAGCCGGTGACTGTGGGCGACTGGCAGCGGCGACCGCTGATCCGGATGTGACGGCAGATGGGAATTTTCAATTCTTTCGCGTTCATTGGCCCTGTCCTTTTCCGACTATCTTTCGGATTAAAAACCCAGGGCCGCAAGCGGC
>JBEKCX010000609.1:0-4209 GCA_050014655.1 Occallatibacter sp.
GTCATTAAGAAAACGGCTGACCGAACATGTCGATATTGCATCCAAACACGCTTTCGAGACTGCCAAGATCACACAGTCTTTTGCTGCTGGATGGTTCAATAAGCACGCTGACCGAAAAGTTCCTCCAGACGATGAAATCCGTGCCTTCCTACGAATAGCATTTGGTAAGTTAAGAGAGGAACTCCGGAGGGAAGAGGCCAAATGACAGACTCTTCCGTTGAGACCATCTTTGAAGGTTCCGCTTCGACAGATTCACTGCCAAAAGTTATTACGTGCAATGGCGCCTCTCCGATTGAAAACCTGGCGCACCCAACATTGAACCTTGATTATCGGGATGGCGTTGCAGAGAAGAACGTCACCATTCAGTTGCCAAGATTCGTTCGCCAAGCATTGCGCTTGCCTGACCGGGTGTTAGATCTACTTGAAACGGCAGGATATATTTACGCAGCAGACAGGTTGTTATCACGCGGTTCGCGTAGCGCCGTTGAGTATCATGGTTGGGCCAGACGACTTCATTTCATTGTCAAAGTCCGCGACTTCAATTTCTGGAATGACCCTGCGGTACAAGGCAAATTGGCTGAGGCACTAGTCTTTATGACAGGTGACAAAGAGTACAAATTCACCTTCCAACCAGGACATTCGACCCCTCCCACAAGTATGTTTGATGACCCAGGAATCGTTCTACCTGAAGGCGGCAATGTGAGTGTGATGCTTTTCTCCGGAGGGCTGGATTCTCTCGCTGGGGCTATTGAGTTGCTCGAGGATTCCAAAGATGTGATCTGCCTTGTTAGCCATCAAAGCCAGCCCGGTACTATAAGGACGCAGAATGGGCTATTTCAGGCGCTAAAAGACACTTACTCCGATCGTGTCAGGCACTATCGATTTAAGTGTTCCTTGGTTTCAACCCTGAACAAAGCCATTGAGGAGACCCAACGCACTCGAGCCTTTTTGTACACCTCAATCGCATACGCCATTGCTAGCTCTCAACAACAGACAAGATTCTATGTGCACGAGAATGGCGTTACCTCAGTTAACTTCGCGAGAAGGCAGGATGGGATGAACGCTCGCACGAGCAGGACTACTCACCCCAAAACCCTTTCGTTGCTTCAAGACTTCTTCTCGATGGTTCACGGTTCAAAGGTTCAAATCGCAACGCCCTTCTTGTTCAAGACGAAATCGGACGTTTTTAGAAGCCTGAGTGCGCACACCCGCGAGAATTTAATACCGAGCGCGGTATCCTGCAGTAAGACTTTCCTAAATCGAAAGCAGGCAAGTCATTGCGGAGCATGCTTTCAGTGTGTAGACAGGCGATTCGCCAGTTACGCGGCAGAACTTGAGCAAGTCGATGAGTCCGGTATATACAACCATGACTTGATAACGGAACCAAACAACGCTGAAGAAAAGACTTGCCTCGTCGACTACATTCGGCAAGCAAGAAATTTCGCTGAGTCGACATTGGATAGTTTTTCTCATGACTACCTCAGTGAACTTGCTGATCTTGGAGAACCGGTATATCGTTTATACCCGTCTCTGGATGAAGAGACGGCGATTACCAAAATTTGGGAGCTATGCAACAGACATGGGTTGGAAGTTAACAAGGCGCTAAAGAGAATCCAAGGGCTGCATGATGAACCATATCAAAAAAGACCCAAAGACTCGCTGTTAGCTATTATGGCTGAACAACTGTATTTGAAGGAACCCGTATTAAGGTTAATCGAAGCGATATGTGAGCGGCTGAAAAAGACGATCCCTACCCTTTTCCAGCACATTCAACCGGCAAACGAGCAGGACCTGAACGATAAGATTCAGTCGATCATCGAAGCAGATAGGGATGATTACGAAAGAGAGCATCCAGGCATACGGTTCGCATTAACTACAGCTATTCCTGACCATTCATTTAATAATCATGACTTGGTTATAGAAACAAAATATTTAAGAGGAAATACCACTCCCAGCAAAGCCTCTGATGGCATAGCAGCCGACATCACGAAATATGGAAGTGATAGCTACTCTATGCTTTTCATCGTTTATGATCCCGATAGAACAATTAAGGATGATAGCCAATTCTCCAGCGATTTTGAAAAGACTGGAAAATGTACGGTGAGGATTTTTAGGTAGTCGAAGGGTATTAGAATAGAATGAAGAAGTTGATAGTTGACCTCGAAAATTGCTATGGGATAAAGAAACTTAAGACTGAGTTCGATTTCTCCAAGCGAGAGGCTTACGCCATCTATGCCCCAAACGGATCAATGAAGTCTTGCCTGGCACAGACGTTTAAGGACGTAGCTGATGGGGTTGCGTCTAGGGACCGGATATTCCAAAATCGAGTGTGCAATCGGAAGATTATCGATGAGAACGGTCTTGATTTGCCGAAGGAAAGCATTCTTGTCATTCGTCCTTATGACGAGGTTTTCGGTCACACTGAAAAGACTTCGACCCTGCTTGTGGACGCCAAGCTGCGAGAAGAGTACGAGCAGCTTCACATCGATATCGACAGATCTAAGGAGATATTTCTCAAAGCTCTCAGGGAGCAATCGCATTCAAAGAAGGATTTGGAGAAGGAGATTTCATCCACATTCACAAGGGGTGATCACGAGTTCTACCGTGCTCTGATCCGTATTAAAGATGAGCTATTAGCCCAGAACGACGCTCCATTTGCCGATATTCTCTATGATAAGCTTTTTGACGAGAAGGTACTGAGTCTCCTTCAAACCAAGGATTTCAAAACGGCGATTGAGGACTACATCAAGAAATACAACGAACTCCTGGCTGCCTCAACATATTTTAAGAAGGGCACTTTCAATTACTACAACGCCAGTACCATTGCGAAGAGCCTTGCTGTCAACGGGTTCTTCGATGCCAAGCACTCGGTGAGCTTGAATGCTAACGAGAAGTTGGAAATAACAAGCCAGAAACAACTTGAGGATCTGATTACGAAAGAGAAGGAGGGAATCTCAAGCGACAAGGAGCTCAGGAAGAAGTTTGCGGAAATTGAAAAACAGATCGAAAGAAACATTAGTGTCCGGGACTTTGGAGCTTACCTAGCAGATCATGAGGAGCTTCTTCCCAAGCTAGCAAATGTTGACAGCTTTAAGGAAGAGATTTGGAAGTCGTACTTTAAGAAGCAGATAGGACTTTATACTGATTTAATCGATAAATATCAAGCCGCTGAGAAGAGGAAGAAGGAGATCGAGGCTGAAGCAGGAAAGCAGCGGACACAGTGGGAGTTTGTAATCGAGAGCTTCAATAAACGCTTTTTTGTGCCTTTCAAGCTGAATGCCAAGAACAGAGTCTCCGTCATCCTTGGTCAAGAGCCGATGCTTGTCCTCGGGTTCACCTTTGAGGATGGGCCGGATACAGTGCCATTAGAGAAGGAAGCGTTGATGGAGGTTCTAAGTACGGGTGAGAAGAAGGCTCTTTACATACTGAACATCATTTTCGAGGTTGAAGCTCGAAAGAAGGCGAAGCAAGAAACCACCTTCGTGGTTGATGACATCGCTGACTCATTCGACTATAAGAACAAGTACGCCATCATTCAATACCTGCAAGATATTGCCGAAGAACCTTACTTTAACCAGATCATGCTGACGCATAACTTCGATTTCTTCCGCACCGTAAACAGCAGGTTTGTCAACTATTCGCATTGCCTTATTGCTTTAAAGAGTAATGATGGTATCTCATTGAATCAAGCAATCGGCATCAAGAACGTCTTCGTGAATGACTGGAAGCCGAATTTCTTCACTGATTCGAGGAAAAGAATTGCCTCAATCCCTTTTATTCGCAACATTATCGAATTCACGAAGGGCGACAAAGACCCAAATTTCGTAAAACTCACGTCATTACTGCACTGGAAGGCCGACTCCTCTGGCTTCACCCAAAATGATCTAGATGAGATTTACAACTCGGTGTTTGGCTCAACGGGAACATCGTATAAAGACAAGGAACCAGTAATTGATCTGATCCAAAAAGAGGCGAGCAAATGCCTCAAAGATGGCTATGGTATCAACTTTGAAAACAAAATTGTTCTCTCTATTGCTATACGAATCGCTGCTGAACGATTTATGACTAGAAAGATACACGACGACAATTTCGTAAACAGCATCGATTCAAATCAAACACCCAAGCTACTGGCAAAATTCAGGGAGTTGTTTGCCAATGAGGTTAGCGCGATTGAAACCATTCAGCGGGTGACTCTCATGACACCAGAGA
>JBEKCX010000610.1:0-4253 GCA_050014655.1 Occallatibacter sp.
ATGGACATTCTCAGGGCCAGGCCCAGGCTCAGAAGGGCCAGAAAGAAGACCGTTGCCTTCAGGTCCTGTCTCCATGTCGAAACGCCCTCGCGGCTGGCTCCGGTGACGGTGACGAAATACAGAGGCAGATCGCCCGCGGCCACGGCAACCACCGCGCCGAAGATGCCGAAGAAATGGAAGGCCAGGGGAATGGCAGTTACCACGGCCGCGCAGTAGAGCGCGTTGCCGATCGCCGAGTACTGCGACTTGCCGAGAGAGAACAGCGCCGGCATGGTGGTCGCATACATCAGCGTGTGCCACAGGCCAAGAGCCAAAACCGGCACCATCCAAGACGCGGCGTGATACCGGCGATCGTACATTCTCGTTACCAGAAAGCCGCCGAGATGCACCATGAGGCAAAGCATGGCCGCGCCTGCCAGCAGTGCGCGAAGACGATACCGCAGGAACACTCTGCGGAATTCGGTCTTCGGCAGATGGACCATTCTGGCGATGAACGGATAGCCGACTCTTTGGGCGAATGCGTTGATGATCGCCCGCGGAATGTCCGAGACCGAATACGCGATGCCGTACACCCCCAGCAGGCTGAAGCTGATCAGTCTTCCCAAGATCAGCCGGTCCGCCTGCGACGCGAAGAAGTAGAAGGCCGTGGACAGCAGAATCCATTTGCCGAAGTGCACCAGGCCACGAAGGCTCTCACGATCCCAGCAGAAGCGATTCCGGATGCCGGGGATCAACCGGCGGTAGAAACTGAACGAGAGCCGGTAGACCGTGCTCAGAATCGATCCTATGACTAGAGCCCACACCGACCGGTACACCAATGCGCAACCGGCCGTGATGAGCAGCGTGAAGACTTGCGTGGTGATGTCGAGCAGAAATACTCTGCGTACGCCCATGTGCCGCGACATCGAAAGCAGGTTGGTGCTGTTGAAGGAACTGATTACAACATTTATGCCCAGCGCCGGCAGCAGCGCCATCAGCCGCGGCTCATGGTAGATCAGAGCCATCGGCCAGGCCAGTACTAGGGAGACGGCGAAGATGCCCACGCCGCGAAGCACCTGCAAGGTCCAGACGGTATTGAGAAGTGCAGGTTCGTCCCCACGAGGGCTCTGAATCACGCTGGGACCCAAACCGAGATCGGAGATCAGGCTGATCCCAACGACGAGTGTCGTAACCAGCGCCATCAGGCCGAAAGATTCCGGCATCAGCAGACGGGTAAGAACGAGGCTGTTCACGACTCGCAGCGCCATCGAACACCCGTAGTCCATCACCGTCCAGAACGTGGCCCGCATGGCCTTTGATTCCAGAACCTTCCGGGCCAGCGCATCTCCGGTGGCGCGGTCCTCCGTAACCGTTTCCGGTTCAGGGAGAACAAGCGTCGATAGTGTCGCGTCAGTTGACAAGTTATTCTCGGAGTGTTGGGGTGTTTTTCGTTTTTCAGACCGATTGGAAGCAGCGGAAATGCAATGCAACAATGCGTGTGAATCGTCAGTCCCCGTGCGGCGATTGGAGGAGATGCGGATGCTTCGATTGCCGGCGCCGGGTTTTGCGGATCACTCCGCGCTTTGGGGGGCCGCTTCAGGAGGCATCTCTTGTCTCGCCGCCCGGCCCGTCGAGATGCTTGGCCCGGCGCCGAACAACTTCCTTCTTGCTCTCAATATCGAGGCCAAAACTGTGGCTGCGTTCTGAGCGAGCGAAGCCACCTGCCTCAGAACCGATTCGCGGGCCAGAAAATGCCGCTCTACAAGAAACCAGGAGAGAGCGCCTACACCCACTGAGAGCGGAGCAGCCAGCAGGAAGAGCTTCAACGGCGCCATCATTCCCCCGCTGTACTTCACAATCAACTGTTGAATCGGGAAGGCATAGAGATAGGTGCCATAGGAGAAATCCCCGAACCGCCCCAGATTCACCGGACGCAGCAAGGGCAGATACGCAAGACCCAGGAGAAGATACGCGCCGCAAATCGGAAGCGTAACGATTAGCGCGTTGGGGATGAAGTTCGATGCGATAAGAATCGCGAGAGCTGCAATCATCAGAGGCTTGCGAAGCAGCGCCGCGCCGCCAAAAAGATGAAATAGAGAACCTGCAAGGAAAAATGGAAGAACGATCGCCCAGAAAAGCGGGAAACCAAAGATAACTCCCAGAATCTTGCCTCCCGGAATCCATCCCGTGATGGACAAATAGAGATGCCATGCAATTACTGCCAGGAAAAGCGCCAACACCAACCAGCGGCGCTGGAGCATTCGGGCCACTCCCAGCAGTAGGATTCCGATATAGCACCAGAATTCAAAGGGCACCGACCAAAGAGAGCCGTTCAGCGCATTGGGCCAGGCATTGTGGACAAAGACCGGCGGAGCGTCGAAAACCTGTAGTCTCAGCGTCTGAAACAGGAAGCTGCCAGTCGCCACCGGATGGCGCGTTGCCGAATCCACCGCAAAGGGAATTACGATCAGCGCTGAGAGCAATGCCGCAACGATAAACCCTGGGTAAATGCGCGCGACGCGCCGCTTGAGAAACTTCAGCGGATTCGGAGAGCGCGTCCAGCTTTGGGTGATGAGAAACCCGCTGATCACAAAGAAAGCCCACACGCTCACGTTTCCAAAGGTAATCTGCCCATGAGTCAACACAAAGAGAGGCTCGGTAGCGTCGGAGCCGCGGCCCAGTGCAAAACTGTGTGAAAGGATCACCAGCACGGCAAACACGAGACGCAGCGTGTCGAAGCTGTTATCGGCGTGTCGGCTTCCGTCTTTTGGGGGCAACATTTTCACACCTCATGCCGGGGTAAGTATCCACCAACAGCGCCGTGGCTTCTCGATGCGAGCCGCTCTCAAAGTAGGGGTTTTGCGATTCAGTTATGCCGGCGTCCTAGATTCCAAGACGCGACCGGAGCGCGGTTCGCGTTGCGTGCGCTCCTTCGTACAAGTTTCCGAAGGTCAGGTTCTTCACGCGATCGAGGACGGGCCTTTGCCCAGGCGATGTGGGATGCAAGCCGATCTTGCGCGCATAGTAATTCGCCCGGTGCGCCCCAATTGTGTCGTTTCGCACCCGCTTGAAATTGATGCTGACGGATATGGAGACATTGTCGGTATTTTTCACCCAGTGCGGGAAGGTGGCAGGATTGAAGACACCCACGCCGGGGGATATTTCATAACGCCAGTGCCCCTCCGACAACTCGTCGCGCCATCTGGGAGCCAGCAGGTGTCCCGTCCAGTAGCGCTCCAGTTCCTCTTGAGTAAGGATCTGCGGGTCGTGCGCATTGTAGAGGAACACGGACTTCTTGCCTTGAACCTGGGCCAGAAAATTTGCCTCGCCATCCAGATGATAGGGCGTGATGCGGTTGGGAGAGGTGATGAAGATGGTCAGAATCGGATCGCGATAGCGGCGGCGCAAATCCGCGCCCGTAAGCTCCGACAGCTCAGAGATGAATAACTCCAGAGCCGCGCGGTACTCCGGCTCTTCATGTATGCGCTTGAGAATGATCCAGTTTCGGCTTTCCCCGATCCGCTCCAGCGCCTGAACCAAAGTTATGTCCGCGGGCTTGTTGCCGAAGTAGCCGTTCACCACTGGCTCGCCGGTTTCGTAGTGGCTCTTGTGCTGGCGCTTTTGCATGCAGCGCTCAGCGAGCCTCAGCAGCGCCGGCATCTGAAAGATCTCCATCGCATGGAGAGCGTGGCGGAACTCAAACGGGCGATGGTCGAAGTTGTCGGCAAACAGTCTGCCGGTTTCCGCATCGCAAGGGAAGACGGCCGACGACGCCGCTGGATGGATGGCTGTAGCCATGGAACCTCCTCCGTCCATGCACTCAGGGAGTGCCGATTGGGATTGTAGGAAACTGAAATTGCCGCGGAATTCAAGGGCCGAATCGGACCGGTTTCGGGGAATGCGATCCTGTTACTCGGCGAGCCGCAAGCAGTTGCGCGCTGAATCGGTCAACTGCCTGACGGCTGCAGCCGCGCGCGGGCTTCGCCCTCGTCACTCCCGCCCAATCAGCGCGGGAAAGGCTGCTTCCATATCAGATTCGATGTGAAAAACGATGAATTGTTTCAAGCAATTGTCACTTCCCTCTTTATCTGATTTCGGTTTCCGCTGGATGGTCGCTTCCGGGTTGGCTGTCTCGGAACTCGCAAACCGAAAAGGCGACAGGGACTGGAGAAGCACTTAAGAGCCGGTTCCAGCAAGAACGACGCCCACCGTGCGCAAAATGATCTTGATGTCCAGCCAGACGCTCCAGTTCTCGATATAGCTCACATCCAGAG